>NZ_JBCPXV010000052.1:0-19011 GCF_039581225.1 Ornithinibacillus proteolyticus
TTTGCCTTCAAGCCCTCCGCACATTCCCTCACGAGCATGCACTGCCTGTCAGCTATACACTTCCGCCACTACGGCGTGTTTGGGACTTTCACCCTTAAGTTCGGAGCGCTGCCAAGCGCACAAAAGTACCAGTGAAAATTTTCACTGGTACCATTTTACGAAGTTCACTCTATTGTCTCAATCAACTCAGGGTCAACAATCTCATATCCCTGTTCTCTAAGTCCTTCCACAATATCCCTTAACGCCTCATTCGTCCATTCGCGATCATGCATTAAGAGGTTAGCTCCTGGCTTTAGTAAAGAATATGGAACATCTACCTCTGGCCCTTCCCCTGTTACCATTGCTTCTATCAGCTTGTCCTTATCCATATAAGGAGTAAAGTAATCATACCCATAAGACCAGTTCATTACTATCATTTTTTCTTCTTTCGCTATTTTTTTCGAGTCTTCTGTATTGATACCATGAGGTGCACGGAAAAATTTAGGTCTTTCTCCAATAATCTCTTCAATCTTATCATTCAAGCGAACTATTTCTTCACGTTGTTTTTCAGGATCATGTACTATGCTTTCAAGATTGACATGAGAATACGTGTGATTACCTATGGTAAAGCCCATATTATGAATTTCCTTTAATACTTCTGCTTCTTGAGGTGTGTCTATAAAATGCCCATTGACAAAAAATATCGCACCAGCATCTAATTCCTGTAACGTTTTTGCCATTTGTAAGGCATACTTCTCCGGAGCATCATCAATGGTAAGTAACACAACTTTCGCATTGATGCCATCTTCTATTGGAACAACTGACCAATCTTCAGAAACACGGTATTGTGGTTTAATTTCTTCTGTATTTTCCTCACTCTTTTGATTAGATTCCTCTTCCTTATCCTTCGTTATCCCGTTAGATGTCTCTTCCTCTTCCAATTCACTTACTTCATTTTCAGACTTTTGATTGGTTTGTCCTACTACCTCATCTGACTTGCTTCCCTCAATTTGTTCATGCCCGGGGCTACAGGCAGATAAAAATAAAATAACTAGTGTTGATAAAACGAAAACTGCTATTCTCATGTAACACCCTCCTGATGATCTACTCCTAATATACTCAGTTTAATCGACGAAAAAAAAGAAGACAACCTCTTTATTTTTGCGAAAGTTCTCCTAATAGTTGGGGATAGTAATATAGACACTACTAATTACAGAATCAGATAGGATTGATTTAATATGAATAAGGTAACGAAAGTATTTTATATTTCAGTAATCATTAGTCTGTTATTCATTATTTGGGGGATCATTCCGGATAGTGTGTTACCCAATGGAAACCTAGAAGCAGTTACTTCGACCATTCAAACATATATTGTAGACAAATTTGGGTGGTTCTATTTAATCAGTGCATCATGTTTTCTCTTATTTTGCTTATTCCTTATATTCTCTAAATATGGTGGTATCAAGCTAGGTAGACCGAACGATAAACCAGAATACTCTTATTTGACATGGTTTGCCATGTTGTTTAGTGCAGGAATGGGAATTGGATTAGTCTTTTGGGGGGCGGCAGAACCATTGTCACATTTTCACAATCCACCCTATGGCGATTCTATGACGAGTGATGCAGCAAAAACCGCTATTCAATATAGCCTTTTTCATTGGGGATTCCATCCTTGGGCTATATATGCCACTATTGCACTTGCTTTAGCATATTTTAAGTTCAGAAAACATTCATCAGGATTAGTTAGTGATATATTAGTTCCCTTGTTTGGTTTAAAAGGAAAAGAAGTATGGGGAAGTATAATAGACTTCATTGTGGTATTTGCAACTGTATTCGGTGTTGCCACCTCTCTTGGATTTGGCGCGATACAAATTAGTGGTGGAATATCATTTGTCTTCGGAATCGACCAAACTTTCTTGTTTCAATTGCTAATTATCGTTATCGTGACAATTCTGTATATGCTCTCTGTATCCGCTGGTTTGAATAAAGGAATGAAATATTTGTCTAACTCTAATATCGTCCTTGCAGTAGCCTTAATGATATTTCTGTTATTTTTAGGACCTACCACATTTATGTTAAATTACTTTACTACATCCATCGGCAATTACATTCAAAATTTGCCAAGCATGAGCCTACGTATGACACCTTTTAATGAAGATAATACTTCCTGGATCAAAGACTGGACTATTTTTTACTGGGCATGGTGGATTGCTTGGGCACCATTTGTCGGGACGTTTATCGCTAGAGTGTCAAGAGGAAGAACCATTCGGGAATTTATACTTGGTGTTTTACTTGTCCCTACTATTTTTAGTGCGCTTTGGTTTACCGTTTTCGGTGGTTCGGCAATACATTTAGAATTCTTTGAAGGACTAGATATTTTTCATTATGTAGGTGAACTTGGTGAAGAAACCGTCCTGTTTGCCATACTTGAACAATTCCCATTATCCACCATCATATCGCTTTTAGCTATCTTGTTAATTGGTACCTTCTTTATTACATCAGCAGATTCAGCTACATTTGTATTAGGGATGCAAACAACTGGAGGAAGACTAGATCCACCCAATTCAGTTAAGCTGATTTGGGGAATTATTCAGTCTGGTGCTGCTGCGGTATTATTATGGCAGGGTGGGTTAGGTGCACTGCAAACTGCTTCTATCATTGCTGCCTTCCCGTTTAGTATTATATTACTTTTAATTGTAGGCTCACTGATAAAGTCGTTTAGACAAGAATTTAAAGAAATTGAAATGAGAAGAAAAGGTTAATGTACTATTACGTCAAAAATAGGCTAGCTATCTGATTTAAGTAAATTAGCCTTATCGATTTTATTACTGAATTTAAGAGTATGGTACAAAAAAAGAGTGATGTCGGTTCAACAAGAACCTAACATCACTCTTTACGTTAATATTAAAGCATATGAATAGGTGTTCCAAGTGCAACTTCAGCTGCTTCCATTGTAATCTCACCAAGTGTTGGATGAGCATGAATAGTTAAAGCAATATCTTCAGCAGTCATACCTGCTTCAACCGCTAAACCAATTTCAGAAATCATATCACTAGCATTAGGGCCAGCGATTTGACCACCTAGAACTAGACCATCTTCTTTACGTGTAACTAACTTCAAGAAGCCATCTGTATTGTTTAATGATAATGCACGACCATTAGCACCGAATGGGAATTTAGCCACTTTTACATTGTAGCCTTGTTCCTTCGCTTCAGCTTCCGTTAAACCTACTGATGCAAGCTCAGGCTCAACAAATGCTACGGCAGGCATACCGATATAGTCAATCTCAGATTTTTCACCGCTGATTGCTTCAGCAGCAACTTTACCTTCATAAGAAGCTTTATGAGCAAGTGGTAATCCAGGAACAATATCCCCAATTGCATAGATATTTTCTACATTTGTGCGACATTGCTTATCTACTTTGACTAGACCTCTTTCGTCTAATTCAATACCAACTTGTTCAAGACCAATTTCACTAGTGTTTGGACGACGACCAACAGTAACTAGTACATAATCAGCTTCAACAACTTCCTCTTTTCCGCCAACTTCGTATGTTACTTTCACGCCATCTTTTGTTTCTTCAACACCTTTAGCCATTGCTTCTGTAACAATTGTTGCACCTTTGTTTTTAAGACGTTTCTTAACAAGTGCAGTCATTTGTTTTTCAAATCCGCTTAGAATATCTTTTGCACCTTCAAGGAAGACAACTTCTGTTCCGAAGTTTGCATAAGCAGATCCAAGCTCACTGCCGACATATCCTGCACCAATTACTACCATTTTCTTCGGTACTTCTTTAAGATTTAATGCACCTGTTGAATCAAGTACACGTTCTGAGAATTTGAATGTCGGAATTTCAATAGGTGATGAACCTGTTGCAATAATACAGTTTTTGAAAGTATATGTTTGAGATGTTTTTTCATCCATTACTTTAACTGTATTTTTATCTACAAAATAAACTTCACCTTTAAGGATATCCACTTTATTACCTTTTAATAAACCTTCTACACCAGATGTAAGCTTATTAACGACAGATGCTTTCCACTCTTGTACCTTCGCAAAATCAAATGTAACATTTTCAGATTTAATACCTAAATCTTCATTACCTTTTGCATGAACGACAGAATGACCAGCTTCAATTAGTGCTTTTGAAGGAATACAACCAACATTTAGACATACGCCACCAAGAGCGCCTTTATCTACGATTGTAACTTTTTGACCTAATTGTGCAGCACGAATTGCAGCAACATATCCCCCAGGACCAGCTCCGACAACTAGAGTGTCTAATTCAATTGGAAAATCTCCTACTACCATAATCCTTACGCCTCCATCATGATTAATTGTGGATCATTTAATAATCGCTTGATTTGATTTAAGGCCATTTGAGCAGTTGCACCATCAACAATACGGTGGTCAAAGCTCAAGGAAACTGCAAGTACTGGAGCAATTACTACTTCTCCGTCACGAACAATTGGTTTCTCAGCAATTCGGCCAATACCTAGAATAGCAGCTTCTGGATAGTTGATAACTGGTGTAAACCATTGACCACCAGCAGAACCAATGTTAGAAATAGTACTTGAAGCGCCTTTCATCTCATCTGGTGCTAGTTTACCACTTCTAGCTTTTTCTGCCAATTCATTAATTTCTGCAGAAATGGCGAAAATAGATTTACGATCAGCATTTTTAACTACAGGAACTAATAATCCTTTATCTGTATCTGCAGCGATTCCTACATTATAGTAATGTTTTTGAACAATTTCTTCCGTAGCATCATCGATAGATGCATTTAAAATAGGATATTGTTTTAAAGCTGAAACTAGAGCTTTTACTACGTATGGTAAGTACGTAAGCTTAATTCCTTGATCAATTGCTGCTTGTTTAAATTTCTTACGATGTGCAACTAGTTCTGTAACATCTACTTCGTCCATTAATGTTACGTGAGGTGCTTTCGTCTTCGAATTAACCATCGCTTTCGCAATTGCTTTACGAATTGGACTCATTTTCTCACGAGTTTCTGGGAAGTCACCTTCTAATACAGGTGCTTTAGCAGATTTTTCTTCTGCTGGTGCTGTTTCTGTAGCAGTAGCTTCTGTACCTTGAGCTTGAGATGTGCCACCTGTTAAGAAATTATCAATATCTTCTTTCGTGATACGGCCATTATTTCCAGAGCCTGTTACTTGTTTGATATTAACATTGTTTTCACGAGCATATTTACGTACAGAAGGCATAGCAATCACACGTTTACCTTCATCTACACTATCATCTGCCTGTACATTTGTTGGAGCAGTTTCTGTTTTAGGTGCTTCTTCTTTTGCTGCTTCTTTAGGAGCTTCAGCTGGTTCTTCACTTCCAGCATCTTCATAGCCTTCTGCATCAAAGGAAATAAGTGTATCACCTACGATAGCTACTTCTCCTTCTTGTACAAATATCTTTGTTACCGTACCTTCTACCGGAGAAGGGATTTCTACTACAGCTTTATCGTTTTGTACTTCACAAAGAATGTCATCTTCTTTAACTTCGTCGCCTTCTTTTACCATCCATGAAACAATCTCACCTTCGTGGATTCCTTCACCAATATCCGGTAATTTAAATTCAAAAGCCATTTAAATAGCCTCCTTTTACTTTTAGAAATTCACTACTGTGTTTACTTTTTCAATGATGTCGTTGTAATTTGGTAACCAAACTTCTTCTGCTTCTGAGAATGGGTATACCGTATCAGGTGCAGCAACACGCAATACTGGAGCTTCTAAATGTAAAATTGCTCTTTCTTGAATCTCAGCAACAACATTTGCAGCAATACCAGCTTGACGCTGAGCTTCTTGAACCACAACTACACGGTTGGTTTTCTTAACTGATTCTAAAATAGTATCCATGTCAATTGGTGAAACCGTACGTAGGTCGATTACTTCAACATCAATTCCATTCTTCTCAAGCTCTTCTGCAGCTTTAAGAGAAGCATGTACCATCGCACCGTAAGTTACAATTGTTACGTCTTTTCCTTCACGTTTTACATCTGCTTTTCCAAGCTCGATTGTGTATTCACCTTCAGGAACTTCACCACGGAAAGAGCGGTATAATTTCATGTGTTCTAGGTAAATTACAGGGTCATTATCGCGAATAGCTGAAATTAATAGTCCTTTTGCATCGTACGGAGTAGATGGAATAACTACTTTCAAACCAGGTTGTTGTGCCATTAATCCTTCTAATGAATCAGCATGTAATTCTGGAGTGTGTACTCCACCACCAAATGGTGAACGAACAGTAATAGGTGCAGTATGAGTACCACCAGAACGATAACGCATACGTGCCATTTGACCACTAATAGAATCAATTACTTCATACACAAAGCCGAAGAATTGAATTTCCGGTACTGGGCGATATCCTTGCAATGCTAGACCAATTGCAAGACCACCAATTCCAGATTCAGCTAATGGCGTATCAAATACACGATCTTCCCCGAATTCTTTTTGAAGGCCTTCTGTAGCACGGAATACCCCACCATTTTGGCCGACATCTTCACCAAACACTAACACGTTTTCATCATTTTTCAATTCTACGCGTAGTGCATCAGTGATTGCTTGAATCATTGTCATTTGTGCCATTTTTTACTTCGACTCCTTTGCTTTATACTCTTCCATTTGTTCTACTAAATTACTTGGAAGTTTCTCGAACATATTAGAAATAAAATCAGTAACTTTTTGTTTAGGATATTGATCAGCTTTTTTAATAGCTTCTTTAATATCTTCTTTTGCTTGTTCAATTACTTGATTTTCCTCTTCCTCAGACCATAATTTCTTACCTTCTAGGAATTTACGGAAGCGTACTAATGGATCTTTTTTCTCCCATTCAGAATCAAGATCTGCTGAACGGTAACGTGTTGGATCATCACCAGCCATTGTATGAGGACCATAGCGGTATGTCATTGTTTCAATTAGCATTGGGCCTTCTCCAGCAATTGCGCGTTCACGAGCATGTTTTGTCGCTGCATATACAGCAAGAACGTCCATACCATCTACTTGAATACCTTCAATACCAGCTGCGACAGCTTTTTGTGCTAATGTTTTAGCAGCAGTTTGTTTATCTCTAGGTACAGAAATGGCAAAACCATTGTTTTGTACGATAAAGATATTATTAGCTCCATATGCTCCAGCGAAGTTCATACCTTCATAGAAGTCACCTTGTGATGTACCACCATCACCAGTATAAGTAATTGCTACAGCTTTTTTGCCTCTCATTTTAAGACCTAAACCAACACCAGCAGCTTGCACATATTGAGCACCAATGATGATCTGTGGAGGTAATGCATGAACTCCCTCAGGCATTTGGTTTCCATGGAAGTGTCCTTTAGAGAATAAGAACGCTTGATATAGTGGTAAGCCATGCCAAATCAACTGAGGCACATCACGATACCCAGGTAAGATAAAGTCATCTTTTTCTAGGGCAAAATGACTACCTAATTGTGAAGCTTCTTGACCTGCAGTAGGAGCATAGAAGCCTAAACGTCCTTGACGGTTAAGTGCAATCGAACGTTGGTCTAATACACGAGTATAAACCATTCTTCTCATAAGCTCTTTTAATTCATCATCTGATAAATCCGGCATGTCATCCTTATTGACAATTTTCCCATCTTCATTAAGAATCTGGAACATTTCGAACTGACTTTCAACACTCTCTAAAACGTGTTTCAAAATAGTTCACCTCTTCCTTTCATATATCCTTTTAAATTTATCTTTACTATCCTTCCCAAAAACTTGGAAAATCTGTACCTATTTGCTCATATTTATGTCTACATGCAAATCGGTTGTAATCATACGTGGAGAAACAGCCAAAAACTGTTACATAAATTCTGCAAAAAATACTGGTACAATTTTTAGTACATGTAAAGTTTAGCGTATATAATCCCTATAGGTCAACTACTTTGATTTATATTTTTACATCCTAATTAAGACAGTTTCTTGAACACTGAGTTAAACTGTTATAGTTCCAATTTGGCTCTGTTACATTTTGAAACAAAAGAGAGCCTCCCTCATATGCTAGGGAAGCTCTCTTACAAGCTAGTTTTCGTTAATCAATATATTTCACATTAATTTCCGCCACTTCATAGAAGTCCTTTTTTAAATCATTATACTCAGAAGTATAGTCATTAAAAAGGCTATTCGCTTCAATTACTTCTTGATACTTTAAATTAACCTTCTCTACATGTTCTTGCAACGCTTCTTGCTCTAAATCTTCACGTTGTAGCATCTCATATAATTGCTTTTCTAGTTCTAAGGACTCATTATATGTCTGATTCAGCTTATCATATGCCTCAAAACGATTGATCATCGTGTTATACATCGTTAACGCCTTCTCTTTAACATCTTCATCCTTTATTTCTTCAATCAACTCTTTAGACTGTTCGAATTCTGCGCGAGAAGCGTCTAAACTTTCTTTCTCCAAGTTTATTCTTTCGTCTCTCTTCTCAATGGACTCAAGCGCTCTTTCCGCATATTCTTTTATTTGATCTAATTCTTCAATCCCTAGCTCAATGATTTGTTTATATAATTCCTGTTCTTCCTGCTCTAGATTCGTAATTTCATCTTGTTGCTCCTGAAAACCCTCTTCTAATTTAACAGCCTCTTCTAAATGATTGTATATTTGTGTTTCCGGACTATTTCCACACCCAGCTAATAGGAAAACCATTCCTAACATAATAACTACGATTAAATGATTATATTTCACGTTTTCTTATCCCCCTCAAAACTTCTCGTATAAATAGTCTGTGTAGAACTGTTAAATAGTATATCATAAAATATCAATTAAGCATTTATTAATTATTGCTTGTCTTCTATAAGTAAAAATATGCCTTCCAAACTAATTATATGATAAACTATTGAATTGACTATAATATGATAAATATAGGACCATTATAGAGTTGGAGTGAATCAAAATGCTAACTATGGATGATATTGTACGTGAAGGGCACCCTTCATTAAGGGAAGTTGCAAGAGAAGTAACACTTCCACCTTCCGAGGAAGAAGTTTCCTTACTAAAAGAAATGCTTGAGTTTTTACAAAATAGTCAAGATGAAAAAATCTGTGCACGATATAATTTGCGACCTGGTGTAGGGCTAGCAGCACCACAATTAGGGATTAATAAAAGGATGATAGCTGTTCATTTCGAGGATGGCAATGACAATCAATATAGCTACGGTTTATTTAACCCCAAAATTGTAAGTCATTCTGTGGAGAAAGCTTATTTAACAGTAGGAGAAGGATGCCTATCTGTTGACCGTAATGTAGAAGGTTTTGTTCCACGTTATGCACGTATTACCGTTACCGCTACAGATATAGATGGTAATCAAGTAAAGCTTCGATTGAAGGGTTACGCTGCCATTGTATTCCAGCATGAAATTGATCATTTGAATGGTATTATGTTCTACGATCACATCGACAAAGAAAATCCTTTTGCAATTCCCGAAAATTCCAAAGCTATCGATTAGTTATGAAGGGTCGACCACAAGGTCTGACCCTTTTTTATACCATGCATAGAAAACGGTATTCTCGAGAAACATAACATTAAGAAACTGGACCTTGGTACCTAACTAACGTTTAAATAGCTTTCTTAAATAAAATGTTTTTTAAAGTAAATCGTTGATTTTTATTTCAATATTTTCAAATCCATACTATACTATAATTAAGAGGGATTGGACGGTAGAAAATTATATTTGCTTTTCTTTAATCTTTTGAAAGGAGTGTATGTCCTTATGTTACGTCGCCTAAAAGAAAAGCTAAAGAAGCGTTGGAAAGATTTTTTAGGCCGAGGACGTGTACCATCAACTTTTAGAGAATAAAGAAAAAAAGGCAGGGTATAAATGATAGCCAATCTACCGATAATGATAAATCTAACATAGTCATTCACCTGTCTTTTTGTTAAGTTACCTGGTGTGAACGGATTATAAAGATGCGGAATATAGTTACGATGTACGATAGACTCTAAGTCAATCGTTAGATTAGAATGAGTGAATGAAACGGATTCCGATTCTAAGCGGAAATAATTACATAATAAGCTTAGGCTAATTAGTAATAACGGATATCTTCTTTACATTTTTTGAATGGTAAATATAAAGTTATAGAGAGAGACAGGAGAGATAGCATGATTTTTAAAGTAATATACCAAGAATCTAGACAAGAAATACCAGTACGAGAACGTTCTAAAAGCCTTTATGTTGAGGCAGATTCTGAAAAGGAAGTAAGACAAAAATTAAGCGATCGCAACTATAATATCGAATTCATCCATCCACTAGATGAAGCACATTTAGCCTATGAAAAACAATCCGAAGATTTTAAAGTGGAGAATGTTTAAAAAATGAAATTCGTAAAAAATGATCAGGCAGCAGTATTTGCACTAGGTGGACTTGGTGAAATAGGAAAAAATACGTACGGAGTACAATTTCAAGATGAAATAATTCTAATTGATGCTGGGATTAAATTCCCTGAAGATGAGTTACTTGGTATTGATTATGTTATTCCTGACTACACCTATTTAGTGCAAAATCAAGATAAAATAAAAGGCTTAATTGTAACACATGGTCACGAAGATCATATTGGTGGAATTCCTTATTTACTGCGTGAAATTAACATTCCTATTTACGCAGGTAAGCTGGCGATTGGCTTAATTCGAAATAAATTAGAAGAACATGGATTATTAAGAAATGCAAAATTACATACCATTCAAGAAGATGATATCATTAAATTCCGTAAAACATCTGTTAGCTTTTTCCGTACCACACACAGTATTCCCGATGCATATGGTATAGTCGTAAAGACACCACCAGGCAACATCGTTCATACCGGTGACTTTAAGTTTGATTTCACACCAGTTGGGGAACCTGCAAACTTAGCAAAAATGGCAGAAATAGGAAAAGAAGGTGTACTTTGTCTGCTTTCAGATAGTACCAATAGTGAAGTTCCAGGCTTTACATTGTCTGAAAAAGTAGTTGGAGCAAATATTAGCGATATATTCAGTCGTGTAACTGGCAGAATTATTTTTGCTACCTTTGCCTCTAATATTTACCGTCTTCAACAGATGGTAGAAGCTGCTGTTCGCTATAATCGAAAAGTTGCTGTATTTGGGCGTAGTATGGAATCTGCTATTAAGTTAGGACAAGAGCTGGGCTATATTCAAGCTCCAAAAGACACATTTATCGAAGCAAACGAGATTAATCGTCTCCCAGCAAATGAAGTAACCATTCTTTGTACCGGATCTCAAGGTGAGCCGATGGCAGCATTATCTCGAATTGCAAATGGGACACATAGACAAATCCAAATAATCCCTGGTGACACGGTAGTATTTTCTTCTTCGCCAATCCCTGGAAATACATTAAGTGTTAGCAAGACCATCAATATGTTGTACCGTGCTGGTGCAGAGGTTATTCATGGCAAATTAAATGATATTCACACTTCTGGACATGGAAGCCAAGAAGAACAAAAGCTAATGTTACGCTTAATGCAACCGAAGTACTTTATGCCGATTCACGGTGAATACCGTATGTTAGTGGAACACACTAAATTAGCTGAAATGTGTGGCGTAAATGTAGAAAATTCTTTCGTTATGGATAATGGTGATGTGCTAGCTTTAAGTAAAGATACTGCACAGGTATCCGGAAAGATTCCTTCCGGTTCTGTATATGTAGACGGAAGTGGTATTGGCGACATAGGTAATATCGTCTTACGTGACCGTCGTATTCTATCGGAAGAAGGATTAGTTATTGTAGTCGTAAGTATCAACATGAAGGAGTTCAAGATTGCTGCAGGACCTGATATCATTTCTCGTGGTTTTGTTTATATGCGTGAATCAGAGGACATGATTAATCAAGCGCAAAAGCTTGTTTCTGCACACTTGAATAAAGTAATGGAGAGAAAAACGACACAATGGTCTGAGATTAAAAATGAAATTACAGATACAATTGCGCCATTCTTATATGAAAAAACAAAACGCCGTCCAATGATCTTACCGATTATTATGGAAGTTTAAAAAAAGAAAGTCTCCTTACGGGTATGATCCCTAAGGAGACTTTTTTTATGTAGTATGAACAAAATTCATTCCATTAAAACGAATTTTAATCATCTATCACTAGCTGTCTTTCAAATCTAGCAATGTCTTTATCTGCACCTACTACCACTAATATATCATTTTCTGTTAGTATATCGTCTGGAGTTGGCGATACGTTTATATCTCTCCCCTGCTTAATCGCAACAACTGTACAACCGAATTTTGCACGTATATCGAGTTCAATAATAGACTTACCTGTCATCTTCTTGCCTGCTTTAACCTCGACAATACTATGGTCATCTGAAAGTTCTAGATAATCAACAATATTATTGGAAATAATACTATGTGCTATTCTTCGGCCCATGTCTCTTTCCGGGTGTACGACTTGATGGGCTCCAATTTTATGTAGTATTTTAGCATGGTAATCATTTTGCGCTTTTACTGTAATGCGCTGTACACCTAATTCCACTAATACTACGGTTGTCAAAATACTAGCTTGGATGTTATCACCAATAGCAACAATAACATGGTCAATATTTTTAATACCTAATTCTTTTAATGTCGTTTCATCTGTTGAGTCAGCAATCACCGCGTGAGAAGCAATATGCTTAAATTGATTCACTTTTTCCTCATCACGATCTATAGCCAATACTTCCATTCCTTCACGGCTTAATTCCTGACAAATACTCCCCCCGAACCTTCCTAAACCAATAACTGCAAATTCCTTTTTTCTCATAAAAGTTCCTCCATCAGTATCCTTCTATCATTTATACTTTAACAATTGTAAGAAAAAGAAGCAATTTCCTTAGCGAAAATTGCTTCCTGTTCCTGTTACATTGCATCGAGCATTTGAAATTGAGAGCGTACTAAATGATAATACTCTCCTTTTTGCTCCATTAATTCATCATGGTTTCCATTCTCTAGAATTTTTCCATGTTCTAATACATAAATATTATCTGCTTCTCTAATAGTTGATAATCTATGAGCAATAATTATCGCTGTTCTACCATGCAATAATGTTCGTAGTGCAGCTTGTATTTTTAACTCTGTCTCCGTATCGATGCTTGCTGTTGCCTCATCTAAAATAATGATACTAGGATTAGCTAAAAGTGCACGAGCAAATGATAATAACTGTCTTTCTCCGGCAGAAAGAATATTCCCTCGCTCTTCTACTTCTGTTTCGTAGCCTTTTGCCAGACGCTTAATAAAATCATCTGCCCCGACTACTTTAGCAGCTTCCACAACTTCCTCATCACTTGCATCCGGTCGGCCGAAACGGATATTCTCCATAATCGTTCCTGAGAAAATAAAGGTATCCTGTAAAACTACACTGATATGTTTACGTAAGCTCTTTAATGACACATCTCGTAAGTTATGTCCATCAATCTTCACTTGCCCTTTTGACGGATCATAGAATCTACTAATTAAATTAGCAATAGTCGATTTACCACTTCCCGTATGTCCTACTAACGCAATTGTCTGACCTGCCTTCATTTCTAAAGATACTTCATGTAGTGCAATCCGGTCATTATTATAGGAGAATTGAACTTTCTCAAATTCAATATGCCCTTTCATTTCAGTAAATTCATACGGGTTTTCCGCTTCATCAACATTCGGCTTTTCATCTAAATACTCGAAAATCCGTTCCGATGAAGCCATGGCTACAAGCAGCTGATTATACATCTGACCTAATCGAGAAATAGGATCCCAGAACATACCTAGATAGAAGGCAAAGGCTATAAAGGTACCAACTGCTATACCACCCGCATCGGGTCCTAAAATAATTAAATGCGCCCCATAGGCAATTAGTATTACTGTTCCTATGGCATTACTCATTTCTACAAACGGACGGAACATAGCACTTTTTCTTGTCGCATCAATCCATGCAGAATAAGTGTCTGTATTTAACCCATTAAAGAACTCAGTATTCTCCTTTTCCTGTGTAAACGACTGTGTGATTCGAATACCTTGAATGCTTTCATTCAAATGTGAATTCATACGGGATTGTTGAATACGAACTTCCTGCCATGTACGACGAATCTTCCTTCTTAATACTGTTGTAATATAAAACATTAACGGCAAAATAACCATTACTGCAACTGCTAATTTAGGACTTAAAGTAAATAGAATGGTAACAATACCAAGTAATGTAACAATATCCATTAATAAATTGATGATACCGTTCGAAAATAACTCTTGTAAGGAGTTGGTATCATTCATAATTCGAACTAGGATAGAGCCTGCAGATCTTTTATCAAAGAAATTATTAGATAAGCTTTGTACATGAGTGAATAAATGCTGTCTTAAATCATAAATGACATGTTGCCCTAGCAAATTCACCCATTTAATTCTTAAATAGTTCGCAATATAGCTTATAAGGTACAGAACTCCTATCACAATAACGAGATTGATTAATAGTTTCGTATCTTTATTCGCAATTGCTATATCAAACGCAGCCTTACTAATTAAGATAGGGATTGCTAAGCGAATAGCCGTGGATACAATCATAGCGATAATTGCACCTAGTAAGTATGTTTTCGTGTATGGTTTTAAATATACAAGCAAACGCCATATCTGCTTCCAGTTAAAGGGCTTTTCTATCGCTTGATCTATCGTATAATAAAATCGTTTTAAATGTCTTTTGTCAGGAATACTCTCTTTTTTACTTGCCATCTTGATCCCCCCTTAGTTCACAGCATTCATGATCGTATCATGGTCTTGATATTGGATATCATAAATTCGCCTGTAGGCACCATTTCGTTTTAATAACTCCTCATGGCTACCTCTTTCCACAACCTCACCATTATCTAATACAATAATTTCATCCGCATGTTTTAAGGAGGAAATTCGGTGAGCAATGATAAAGGAAGTACGCCCCTTCATGACTTCCTTTAATGCTTGTTGGATACGGAATTCTGTTTCCATATCTACAGCGGATGTGGCATCATCAAGAACGAGAATACTAGGATCTACACATATGGCACGCGCTATCGCAATACGCTGTCTTTGACCACCTGATAATCCCATACCTCTTTCACCAAGTAACGTGTCATATCCCTTTGGCATTTCCATAATAAACTCATGTGCTTGTGCACGCTTTGCTGCATCTATTATCTGTTCATCCGTTGCATCTGGATTACCATACGCAATATTTTCACGAATAGTAGTAGAGAATAAAAACGATTCCTGCAGCACAAATCCAATATGTTTTCTCAATGTCTTCAGATCATAGTCTTGAACAGGTCTGCCATCGACCAGTACCTCACCACCCTCAGGTTCATAGAATCGAGTAATTAATTGTGTAATACTTGTTTTACCTGATCCTGTACCTCCGATTAACCCAATCGTCTTACCTGGAGGCGCATCAAAGCTAATATTCTTAAGTGCGGAATCATCATCTTTTGTATAGGTCAAGGTTACATGTTTAAATGTCACATGACCTTTGATTGATTCTTTAGTCGCATTTTCTTTGACTACAATATCTTCGTTCGCTTCTAATATCTCACGAAGTCTTTCCCCTGATGCTTTCGCTTGTGAAAACATGTTAATAACGTAACCAACATTCATTAATGGTCCCATGATATACCAAACTAAGCTAAAGAAAGCTAGTAACTCACCAGGATTTAAACTACCATTAATAACTAAATATCCACCAAATCCAAGTAATGCAACAGCACACACATTCCCAATAAACTCCATTAATGGGAAGTACTTTGCCCAAAGCTCTGATGTTTTAATGTAATTTTGACGATAGTCTGCATTACTTGTGGAAAACCTACCAATTTCGAAATCTTCTCGTGATAATGATTTGACTGTTTGCACACCGCTAATATTCTCTTGTACCCTTGTGTTTAGTCTCCCAAAGGATTTTCTTATCCCTCTAAATGCTACGTGTGCAAGCTTTTCAAACCGCATTGCTACTAAAATGAGGAAAGGCATTGCCGCCATTGTTACTAATGTTAAGGACACAGAGTAATAAAACATGACACTTAAACTAATCGCGATAAGTAAAATTATCCTTATCAACTCGGAAAATCCAAAAGATAAGAAGAAGCGAAAACCTTCTACGTCTGCAGTTAGACGTGACATAATATCTCCTGTTTTAGCGTTATCGTAATACTTAAATGATAGGACTTGAAGCTTCTTGTACAATGCATCACGTAATTCATAGACTGTACTTACACCAAAACGGTCCCCTAAAAACTGGTGATAAAATGTAGCAATTCCCTTAATAAGCATTAAAACGATAAACACTGTAGCAATATAAGGAACTAACTCATATTTTTCTTTTGCTACAACTTCATCAATTGTTAACTGTAAAATGATCGGATACACAACTGTAATAACCGTTACAAAAAACAAGAAAAATAATGATCCAAAGAAGTAGTTTTTATAAGGCCAATAAAATTGTTTGAGCTTTTTAAATGTATCCATCCATTCCCCTCCCCCTGACGTTAATTTCTTTTATTCACGTAATTACTAATATAACGGTTTCCGAAATAAATTACCACCTCTTTTTCAAAATTTATTAAAAAATTTTTTATAATGAAAAAGGATAAAAAAAGAGGCCACTGAAAAAACATAAGATTTTCAGTGGTCTCATACATAACGAGTCTCTTCTTGATCATACTAGCTTAATTTTTCGTTTACCATTTGAGCAATTTCTTCAGCGTTCTGTCCACTCGCATTAATTACTGGTCCTGCTATACTTGTATCCGCCATTCCCATGACGTCTTTGTCAAGTCCAGAGATTACACAGCAATCACAATGCGCTGTATCCGCCTCTGATTTCAATTCAATGACTTCATGACCCATTGCCATTAATGCTTCCTTAACATCAGTTAGGGATTCTTCTACCCCGATTCTAGCCATCTTCTTCACTCCTCTAAGTATGCAATTTACAACTTTAGTTTTACCGAAAGTGAAGAATATATTCTATTTTATTATTCCTTTGACGATATGGTTTTAAGCATTTGGCTTACTATTTTAACACCGATCTCGAGCGCCTCTTCCTTTGGAGACAGTTTCGCATTATGTAATCCGTAGGGTGAGTCGACACCGAGCCAGAACATAAAGCCTGGAATTTCCTTTAACATAAAACCAAAATCTTCCCCAGTCATTGCCTTCTTAGCGTCTAAATAGACAAATTCGGATTGCTCCACAACAGCTTTTAATAACTGGACATAGTCAGAATCATTATATACTTGATAGTAATTGGAACCATAGTTAATGTTTATTTCACAATCATGACTAATCTCAAACCCCTGAGCCATTTTCTCTATCTTTTGCTTTATTCTTGTCATCGCTTCAGGCTTTAACGTTCGGATTGTCCCTTCTAGCCTAGCCGTTTCAGCAATAGCATTTTGCACATGTCCACTAGACATCTTTCCAATTGTTACAACTGCACTATCTAGAGGATCCATAGCTCGAGAAACAATATGTTGCACTTGAGAGATAAAGCTCCCTGCGGCTATAGCCATATCCTTCGTTAAATGTGGAAAGGCAGCATGCCCACCTTTTCCAATAAAATCAATATATAATTCACTTGTATTGGCAAATAATAACCCCGGCTTACTAGCAATAGTACCAACGGAATATTCAGGTGCAACATGAAGTGCAAAAATACAATCCGGCTTCCATCTTTGAAATTCCTCTGATTGCATCATAGGCAATGCTCCACCTGGCCCTTCTTCAGCAGGTTGGAATACAAAGACGACATCGTCTTGGATAGGATGCTCTATAACCTCTTTCAACGCTCCTAACGCAATCGTCATATGAAAGTCATGGCCGCATGCATGCATCTTTCCTTCATGTGTAGAGGCAAACGCAGAAGCCGTTAGTTCTTCAATCGGAAGCCCATCTATATCTGCGCGGTATCCTATTTTTTTCTTTGGATTTAAACCAGACACCTTTACAAGTATACCTGTTTTCCATGTTTGTATCTCTACGCGATCTGTTGCTATTTCATGAATAAACCGTAATAAATATTCTTGGGTTTTCCATTCCTGAAACCCCAATTCTGGAATTCGATGTAAATCTCTACGTATTTCCTTCAGCTCCTGAAGCTCCATCGGTTTTCTCCTTGCTCTAATTATCTAGATTACGAAGTTCTTGCATAATCTCCGTTTTAGCCTTTGTTCCTTCATCAATTTCTTTTAATACTCTAGCTGGTGTCCCGGCAACTAATGTATTCGGAGCAACATCCTTAGTAACCACTGCCCCGGCAGCAACAACAGCACCCTTACCAATTGTCACACCTTCTAATACAACAACGTTAGCACCAATAACAACATCATCTTCCACTATTACTGGTTTTGCAGAAGGCGGTTCAATCACACCAGCCAACACGGTTCCGGCTCCAATATGACAATTCTTTCCTACCGTCGCTCTACCACCTAACACCGCATTCATATCAATCATCGTACCGTCACCAATTACTGCTCCGATATTAATCATGGCACCCATCATAATAACAACACCGTCTCCAATTTCTACTTGATCACGTATAATAGCACCTGGTTCGATACGAGCATTAATATTTTTTAGGTCTAATAAAGGAATTGCCGAATTACGACGATCATTCTCAATTACAAAGTCAGTGATTGCATTTTTATGTTCGTTTAAAAATGCCGAAACCTCATCCCACTCCCCAAATAGTACCCCACTTCTTTGCTCTACAAAGGCTTGAATAGTACCATAGGATAGTGAATTCAAGTTATCACCTTTTATATAAACCTTTACAGGTGTACTCTTTTTACTATTTGAAATAAAATTAATAATTTCTTTGGCATCCAACATTTTCATGTTCAGCCACCTCCTAATTTTTCTAATTTTCACTTTAACAAACTGTTATCATTTGAGCAAATTTTAAATTTAATCAAAACCACCAGTGTGAACTGGTGGTTTGCTCTGCGGCTGGAAGCCTCTATTACCGGCCTCGGCCTTAAAGGCCCACCGAACAGTTTCCCTTCTGCACCACATTCACTCACTGATTCTAAAGAA
>NZ_JBCPXV010000053.1:0-18823 GCF_039581225.1 Ornithinibacillus proteolyticus
GTATACCGCCAAAATGGGTAAATCTAGTTTAGGAAATGGAAATGATTTCAAAAAACTGGTTCCAAGCAATTTTCAATCGCTTGGAACCAGTTTTTTATTACTTACAGGCTGGTTTTGTCCCAGCCTCCTTATCAGGTTAAATTTTGATAGGAGCATTTTTACTGAAATAACGGATTAGTATAATCAAGACCAATCCTAAGACAATCAGAACAATTTCTGACATGCTAGCGGGAATAAAATCTGTAGTAATTATCCGGTCAGGAATTGGTAGTTCCAGTGAAGTGCGCAATAGGGAGTCTTTAACAATCATGATAACAAACCCGATTAAAACAGTACCTAAGCCGATAATCGTATTGAATCGGTAAAAGCCCATACCGATGAGCCAGCCTATTAAATAGTAAAAAAAGATATTAATTGCATAAACTAGAATGGATAGGAACCAGTTACTCGATGGTTCTACATAAGGAGATAAAATAAATGTCAGTACAATATCACTAACGATATGAGCCTCAACATCTAAAGCAGACGTATTAAATTCAGCTGCTTTAAATGTGAATATATCCATCCTCGTTAATAGGAACTGAAGGAATGATGAAATAACTAATGTAATAATTGGGATCATAAAGGATAAACCAATTGAAGAGAGTAAGGCACCTTTATAGTAATCCTTTCTCGTCACACCATTTTCCACATAATAGGCTAAAAAGAACGTAGTCAATATTCCGATGACAAACATATAAATACCAGCAGCTACAAATACAGCATTATAATACGTATCTAATTCGTTTCCGTTCATATATAGAGATATTCCTTTAATAATCTGGACAATAAGCATTACTCCTAAAAGTGCAATTGTCCAAGAGGACAGAGCCATAAACATATCAGAAGCAACTTTAGGATAATTAGCTTTTTGTTTCATATACATCATCCTCCTTTGTTAAATGCACAAATAACTCATGAAGTGTTACTGGTGCAATGTCTATCCCTTTATCTGATGCAATTCTTCGTTCATCTCCCGAAAGTTCTCCCAAGATAGTAACCGCTTTGGTTCCTCCTAAGCGCTCTTCATGAATCGATTGTTTCGATTGAACAAAGTCCTCCACAACATCCGCATTACCAGTGATTTTTGCCCCTTTTGAAATAAGCGCATCATAATTCTCCTGAAGCATGATTTTTCCTCCATGCAATAGCAGTACTTCATCAAATAAATAATCCATTTCTGATACAAGATGGGTAGAAAGGATAATGGTTCTTGGATGCCTTTCTTGGTCTTCAAGCAATTCCTTATAAAAGATATCCCGAGAAGGTGCGTCCATTCCTAAATACACCTCATCAAAAATGGTTAGTGGTGCTCTACTTGCGAGTCCGATGGTCACATTTACAGCGGATTGCATTCCTTTAGAGAGCTTTTTAATAGCCTTCTTCTGGTCGAGCTTAAATCGTTTCACTAGGTATTCAGCATATTCACGATCAAAGTTAGGACGAAACCGTGCCACACCATCTAAGAGTTTTTTGATATTATCTGTATCATCCTTATAGTCCTTGTTGTAAAGAAAGGCAACCTGTTGCATAATAGAGGCATTTTCAAATGGTTCCTCACCATTAATGGTAACGGAGCCAGCGGTTTGTTCACGAAATGAGGCGAGGATAGATAGTAGAGAAGTTTTTCCAGCTCCATTTCGTCCTAAAAGTCCATAGATTTTCTTATCTGTTAACTCGAATGATACATCCTGTAAGGCAGCATAATTCCCATACTTTAAACTAAGCTTATCAACTTTTACATTCATTCTTTATCACGACCTTTTACTTTTTTAATAAAACCGATGATCTCGCTTTCTGTAATTTCCAGTTTATCTGCTTCTTGTACGAGCTTGATAATGTAGTCTTCGATAAAAGATTCTTTTCTTTTTTGGAGAAGCTTTTCTCTTGCTCCTTCTGCAACAAACATTCCAATCCCTCTCTTTTTATAGAGAATTCCTTCATCAACTAGCTGACTTATACCTTTAGCTACGGTGACGTGATTAATTTTATAGAAGTTAACTAGCTGATTGGTCGAAGGAGCCTGTTCTCCTTCTTTAAGCTGTTTATTAATGATTTGATCTTCAATTTTTTCCCGAATCTGGATATAGATCGGTTTATCTTGATCAAAAGCCTTGCTCATTTTATCGCCCACTATCTTCATTTGGTTATATCCTAATACGGTTATATAGTCATGTATATAACTATAATAGTGGGGTTGGAATCTGTCAATAGCGATTAAGCGAAATTTACAAAAATAGGCTTGCAAAAGGTGCGACGATGAATTACATTAAAACTAATGGTATTAGTTTTTGCGGTTTGGTATGAATATAAAGGGATGAGGAGGAAGAATGGATGAGAGTTGTACGTTATCAGAATCTGTATCAATTGACGGTTTTACCGAGGGTTTTTCCAGTTAATTGTTATATTTATGAGGAAGAAAACGAGCTTACGTTAATTGATGCTGGTATCCCAGGGAGTTATAAAGGGATCGTTAAAATGGTTAAAGAACTGAATAAGCCATTAACCAATATTATATTAACTCATGCACATGGGGATCATGTTGGGGCTTTGGATAGATTGAAGCAGACATTTCCTAATATAATCGTATCCATATCAGAAAGGGATAGTAGATTACTAAGGGGAGATGTTTCATTGGATCGAGATGAACCACAAATGCCAATTAAAGGTGGAGTTCCAAAAGGTTTAACGACGAAAGCTGACCACCTGTTAAAGGAAGGTGATCGAGTAGGATCGCTTGAAGTTCTTGCTACTCCTGGACATACACCGGGGTCCATCTCATTACTCGCTGCAAAACATGGGATAATGATAGCAGGAGATGCTTTACAAACTCGTGGAAGGATGGCGGTTGGAGGACAATTAGTGTGGAGCTTTCCTTTTCCTGCTTTTGGCACATGGAACAAAGAAATTGCTCTTGAAAGTGCAAGGAAGATTATGTCCAGAGAACCTATATTATTAGCTGTTGGACATGGAGACATGATTGAAAATCCAGGTCCGAATTTGGAAAAGGCGATTAATGAGGCAGAGAGTCAAATAGAGAAAGGAGTCTGATGATGCCGCGAGTAGGACTTAACTTAGAGCAAATAGTTCAGACTGCTGCTGAAATAGCAGATAATCAAGGAACAGAAGCAGTGACATTAGCGGGTATTGCAAGAGAACTATCTGTTCGCCCACCATCACTATTTAACCATGTAAAAGGGCTGCCCCAGATTAAAAGGGAGCTATCCCTTCTCGGAGTGAAAAAACTGTTTCAAAGAATGAACGATGCGACAAGAGAAAAATCGGGGGATGAGGCTATATTTGCTATAGCTAATGCCTATCTTCAGTTTACAAGAGAGCACCCTGGATTGTACGAATACACGATTGCGTTACCAAAGCCTAAGGATGAAGAAATAGAAAGAGAAAGTAATAAAATACTTACCCTCATTCTTACACTATTTCAATCCTATCCATTATCAGAGGAAAATGCCATCCATGCGGTGAGGGGATTTAGAAGTATTTTGCACGGCTTTTCCTCACTAGAACAAAAGGGTGGATTTGGCATGCCTATTGAACGAAATGATAGTTTACATTATATGATTAGGGTATTTTTAGCTGGTCTTAATAAAACAGAATGATACCGAATATGCCTGCTATTTTTTTCTAGCAGGCTTTTAAAATAAATATAGGAATTCCCAATTAAGTTCTCATCCGCTATAATAGGAAAGTATGTAAAGAAATAGAACTGTTAAGATTGATACTATAGTGTTTATATAGATAATGACTGTGAGAGGAGGAAACAATCTTGACGACAGTAAATAGTGAAACATATATTGCAGAAATAAATGATTTAGATAAAAAAGGTTCGGGTCGAGCGGTTGTTTGGCGTGATATTGGCGAGGTTAATCCTAGAAAGCTAAAGCTTACGATTCCACAAACATTACCGGGTGAAAAGGTACGTGTTACAGTGGGACAGCCAGACCGAAGAAGAACTAGAGTTATGCCGGAAGAAATTGTAGAGGCACATCCAGAACGAGTAGCGCCTCCATGCCCGCATTTTGAACGATGTGGTGGTTGTGTATGGCAGCACTGGACCTATACAGGGCAATTAAATGAAAAAACAAATCATGTAAAGAAAGTCTTGGAACAGCAAGGATTTGATCCTAGTCTCGTTCATGACACCATTGGCATGGACAATCCGTGGCATTACCGGAATAAGATGGAGTTTACGTTTTCTAAGGAAGGCGATTTAGGGCTTCACGAATTAGGAAATTGGAGAAAGATTATTTCTTTAGAAACTTGCCTAATTGCTGGTAAGGATATGGTAGAAGCTACAATGGAGGTTGCTAACTGGGCTAAAGCTCATGAATTATCAGGCTATGATAAGGATACCCATGAAGGCTTACTACGCCACCTGATGGTTCGTCAGTCATTTGCAACTGGTGAAATTATGTTAGGTCTATTTGCTACGGAGGGTCCTACTGGGGAACTAGAAGTGGCAGCGAAAGATTTAGAAGACAGAATTACTACCAAATTCCCTAAAGTAAAGAGTCTAATGTGGTTTAAAAATACCGACTGGGGTGACCGTACTCAAGCAGAAGAATCCCATATTCTAGCAGGACGCGACTTCATTTATGATGAGATGCTAGATTATCGCTTCCGTATTTGGTTTGATACGTTCTTCCAAACAAATCCAACACAGGCGCAAAAGCTAGTCGAATTGGCACTAGAAATGGGGAAACCAAAAGAAACAGAAAAAATGATTGATCTATTCTGTGGTGTTGGTACATTCTCGCTTCCATTTGCTAGCCGAGTTGGGAAGCTAGCGGGAATAGAAATCGTCGAAACCTCTATTGAATCTGCTAAACGTAACGCGAAGGATAATGGAATCTCGAACACATACTTCCTAGCAAAAGATGCTAGACGTGGAATTGATGAAGTGCTAGAGAGCTTTGGTATCCCTGAGCTTCTATTATTAGATCCACCTCGTTCTGGTGCTGGTGGAAAAGTAATGCGCAGAATCGGTCGTGCTCAGCCAGAACGTATTGTCTATGTATCTTGTAATCCTGATACATTTGCAATTGATATTAAGGAACTAGAGCCGTTTGGTTATGAACTAGTAGAAGTTCAGCCGGTTGATTTATTCCCGCATACGACGCACGTGGAGTGCTGTGCGTTGCTCGTAAAAAAATAGAAGATATATAAGGGTCCGAGAATCGGTAATGGATTCTCGGACTCCCATCTTCTTTTATTTCAATTCTTTCTATTAGTTTGTGAAGCATTTCTTCGTCAAGAACAGGGTTTTGAACAAACCGTTCAATTTGTTGGATTAGTTTTGTAAAATCAATCGTTTGTTTTTGTTGAAGTAATCCCTGTTCTAATTTTAACTTTTCCTCATTCAATTTAGCGAGTTGGATACCATTATCCTCAATGAGCAATCTGTATTCTTCATCTTGTATTTCACCCCGTATTTTCATGCGAAGTGCAGCCGTTTTGTCCTTCTTTATGTTTTCTATCTCCTTGAGAATGTTAGTGAGTAGTTTTTGATCCCGCTGAATGAAGTTTGCAATCTTTTTCTCAATGTCTTTTTGAATAGATTTTGTTGAGAGTGCTGAAAACATTTGCTTTATATCATTTGAAATTGCTTCAATCAGTCTATCTTCCCTTACATGATGATCTGAACATTTTGTATGACCATATTTATTGTATGCCCCACAAATATAACCTTTACGATTGGCTTTATAGTGCATACTCTTACCACAATCAGCACAAAAGGAAATATTTGTGAAGAGGTGTTTTTTAGCATATGGTCGTTTACGTTTTCTTTCAGAGATTAACTGTTGAACAACATGAAAATCATCTTTGGAGATAATAGGCTCATGTGTGTTTTTGATGACAACATAATTTTCTGGGTCAATCTTTTTTCGTTTTTCAGTTGTTACACTAATTGAAGTTTCCTTTTGTTGAACTAGATTACCGATGTAATGTTGATTTTCTAGTATTTTTCTAACTGTAGATCCATGCCAAAGTGAACTTGCATTTCTCTTTCCTGCAATTTCAGAAGGAGTTGGTATGCCTTCCTCTAGTAGCTCCCTTGCAATTCTGTCAAATCCCTTTCCTGAAAGATAAGAGTTGAATATTCGACGTACAACATCGGGAGTAGAGTCAACTCTGACTTTTAAAATTCCATTTTCAACATAGTATCCGTAGGGTGGAATGGAACCTTTAAATTTTCCTATCTTTGCTCTGATTTGTAGAGCGGTCTTCACACGTTCACTTGTTCTTTGGGATTCTTGTTCATACATCCAAGCATATAGTCCAAACATCTGAGTATTTCCCGATAGTGTGTCAATAGCACCATCCATGGTGAGGATGTGTATACCTTGAATTTCTGCTAGATTTTTAATCTCATAAGATAATTGTCCATTTCTGGCTAATCTGGATAATTCCTTTGCCAAAATAATGTCGAACTTCTTCAATCTTGCATCTTCAATCATCCGTTTTAGAGCGGGACGTTTCTTTGATTTCGTTCCAGACTCAATGTCTAAATATATATCAAATAAGTCCCATCCCTTCTCGGATAATAGATTCATAAACAATTCTTTTTGGTTTTCAAGGGACTGTTTTTGTTCCTCTTTGTTTGTTGAGACACGAATGTAAATTGCTGATCTCATGCCACATCCTCTCCTTTCTTGTTAGAAGAGTCAGTGGAATTCACCTTAGTATTATCATAGAATTCCTTAATGAGTTCGTCAATTTTTTCATTCAAGATGGATTGGAAAATGTCTTCGAGGGTAATTGGGGATTGGTTATTGAAGATTCTTTCGAGGGTCATTATGTTTTCCTCCTGCTGTTTTTATTTTTGATGCAATCCAATTGTATGTGGGAGATGGGGAAACACCTAAGAAAATAGGTTCGAGGGTGTTTAACCTTGGATTGTAAGTTAATCATACCCAAGCTCCTAATTAAAAATCAAAGTTATTAGGTTCGAGGGTACAAATTTTTTCGAATTACCGTTATAAATCATCTGTAAAGTTACTAGAACAATATAGACCCACAATACCTTTATTGCTCCTTCAGCAAATCATACAATTAAACTATCAACGTAAAGCAGCTTCCCTAAATTTTCCTCAAAAAGCGAGTATACAACTTCTCTTATAACTGTCTTTCTTTGGAAAACTCTTGAAGAATAGCAAAACTAAATTCCACATTGCGTTCCTGCAATGTGATGAGGGTCTTTTAAATAGGTTCGGCTTGGGAAAATTTTATGTTGGAAATCTATTGATAGTGTGGACTTTTCATAGTCCCAAAATAAAAATACAGGAGTTGATGAATGATGTTACATTCGTTTGAAATGTTATTGCCAATAAATTATGAGGACGTACGACACTTGTTTTACAAGTATGGAGTTAAAGTAGACAAATATGAACATTTTGGTGCTGCTGTAATAGCTTTGAATCAAAAAGTAAAAGATAGGTTTACCGCTTATGGAATCAGGTGGATAAGCTCCCAAGGAAAAGGAGTTTGGTATCTTCATTTGAAAGTCGATGCTATCAAAATACTTGGAAGGAGTAACATTACAGACAACGACTATGATGCAGTAGAAGCGGATATTCGAGTTTTTTTGATTAAACACTTTGGCCATGCCTCATACTTTAATTCTCATCGGCTTACACGAATCGACTATAGATTTGATGCAGTGGTACCAAATCCTAATGAAAGAAAGTTGTTGTTTCACTTGTTTGAAAAATACACCAAAAAGTATGGCTTTAAAGAAATGGTCAAATGGGGAAAGGACGAAAATGGTAATCCAATCAAATATGAAACATCACAATACCATAAATGCAAGAGTGTTGAACTTTTCATCTACAGTAAGGAGGATGAACGGAAAGCAAAAGGGGAAAAAATAGAGTCGTATGACCGCAATCGAGTTAGATACGAGCTGAGATTGAAAAATGAACATTTGAACGGAATGACAAGAGACGATAAAGGGACAGGTAGATCGAAGAAACTAAGGACTTACTTTTCGAATGCTTTATCTGAACAATATTTGAAAAAACACGTTTTGCCAATTGTCCACAAAGGTGATTATTACAAAATTACCGAAGCGGAAAAAATTATAGAAAATAGTTCTTTTTCAAAATTGAAAAAGGAAAAACTCCGAGCATTCCTCATTTCTATCTCCAAGGGTAATATTGATACTCCTCTTAAAAAAGGTATATCAAAGCCCACATATCGACTATACCTTCGTGACCTTGAAAATATTAGGGTCAATCCAATCCTCATCCCCCCAAGAACCGCACGGATTTTCCAAATACCTTCAAAAATCCCTTTGAATTTTGAGAGCCACTACAAAAGAAACAATGGAAAAGGGCGATCTTGTTCCTTTTCCAATATAATGATTGGTGATTATAATGAAGTTGTTTTTCCCCACTGTATAAACCGAAAAATTACAGTCAATCCCCCTCCGGAATCTGTTGCATACAGATAGTTGCGTCTGCTGACTCCCATTCAATGATTGTCTTTCCTTCTTCTTGGGTCATTTCAGTTACTCGTAATAAATAATCACCGGCTGGAAAGGCTTCTAGAAACATCAATGAACCAACCTCTAACTTCTTCTCGCTTTTAATGCAAGATAGCTTTCCGAATCTGTTAACGAAAAAATAGTCATAATTTCCATCAAAATCCCTGAATGGATGTGAAACTAACATACCTTTACATCTCCTTCGATTTTGTTTTATCGAAACTAGCTTGATGTTCTATTATTTGTAATTATATCAAGTGGAGTATTAGGTAAAAAGGGAAATCTTTTATGTTAACACTTACACATACTATAGTCAAAGGGAAAGTGAATTCGGCAAAGGAAACCATTGACTATAATAAATGGTATGAAAATAGTAATAGTAGGAAACACTAAATAATTTACTCGAATGAATAAAATAGAAATTGTTCACAAATACTCCTACTGAATTCATTTTTTCAAAGGAGTGTGCTTGGAAATGGCATCAAAGTGTGGCGTTTATTTTTTTCAAGAGACTAAAGGCGGGTTGGTAAAGATAGGCAAGTCAAACGATTGGGATAGAAGGTTACAGGTAATAAATACCGGCCCCTATGAAGTTGTCAAGTTACATACTATTGAAACAGACAACCCCTTGATTGTGGAAAGACATTTTAAACGGTACTTTAAGGATAAAGGAGTAAGGGGCGAGTGGCATTGCTTATCGGAAGGGGATATTAATTGGATTCGTGCAGGTCAATACCCCATAAACATTCAATTATCCATTATAGGTGAAGAGTATAAAATGAAATTATTGAAGAAACACAGGTGGCTATTCGAGGAAATCGAGAAAGATGAGAAAAAGCGTGATTCATTCTAGTAATGTTAATAAAGCCAATTTTGTACTTAGTGTAAGACGGACAACCTGTTTTTTACGATAACCATCCCCCAACTACATCTAACCCTCCCACTGAATATATGTTAAAGCACCAGTCAGTCGGGAGGGGAACGGATTGACGAGGAAAAAGTATTCGGAACGTAATATATGTACGAAATTCATTACTCCCGCCCTTATACAAACAGGGTGGGATTTACATAAGCATATTCGTGAAGAGGTTTCCTTTACAGCGGGTCGTATACTTGTAAAGGGAAAGAAGCATGTTCGTAAGAAAAATAAACGTGAGGATTACATCCTTTATCGCAAAAGCATTTTACCTTTGGCTGTTGTTGGAGCAAAGGGTGCTGAGCATCAACAAAAAAACATAAAGACTTCCCAAATCAACTGAAAAACCTATTTATCCTCTAAATAATGGTTGCGAAAGTGTTGAATTCGTAATCTGTTAGAATTTAAAGAGTGGGGTTCCTAACCAAAAAGGGATTGCAAAATGAATTAAGATAATGTAATATATGAAGAAATCAAAATTCATTTGACTATTAAAATAGCTACGATAAGGATATGAGCAACTTTTTACGGTTTACAGAGAGGGAAGTTACGCTGAAATCTTCCTAACGCAGGACAGTTGTCTTACCACCTTTGAGCTGTATTGGGGAATCTAAGTATCCAATACCGTTAATGCTACGTTACAGCACCAGAGCCATATAGGTATATTTTGCCTTATGGGAATTTGGGTGGAACCACGGATAACACATTCGTCCCTCTTCTAGGGATGGGTGTGTTTTTTTATTTGTGCCAAAAGAATTACAATAATTGCTATGAAAAGGACATGAGTTACTTTTAACGGTTTACAGAGAGGGAAGTTGTGCTGAGATCTTCCTAACGCAGGAGAGTAACTTACCACCTTTGAGCTGTATTGAGGAATCAAGTATTCAATGCCGTAAATGCTACGTTACAGCACCATAAGCCATAAAGCTACTTACAGCCTTATGGAAATTTGGGTGGAACCACGGATTACACATTCGTCCCTCTTCTAGGGATGAGTGTGTTTTTTTATTTAACAAAATGATAAAGGAGTGTTTTGACGATGAGTGAAGAAATGGTAAGGATTCAATTTCCAGATGGGAAGGTAAAGGAGTTTCCTGTAGGTACTACTGTAGAGAAGGTTGCAGGGGTTATTAGCTCAAGTTTAAGGAAAAATGCAGTGGCGGGAAAAGTAGATAATCAAATTGTAGATTTGAGCTATGAGTTAAACCGAGACGCAAGTCTATCTGTTCTAACGCTGGATTCGGAAGAGGGAGTACATGTACTACGTCATACGACAGCACACGTATTAGCACAAGCGGTAAAGAGATTATTTGGCAATGTGAAATTGGGTATAGGGCCTGTTATTGAAGATGGATTTTACTATGATATGAAATTGGAGCAAAGTTTGAATTCAGATGACCTACATGCTATCGAAAAAGAGATGGAAAGAGTCATAAATGAAAATTTTGGGATTCAACGAATAGAAGTATCTTATGAAGAAGCCGAAAGATTATTTGAAGAAAACGATGAACCATATAAGATAGAAATATTAAAAGGCCTTCCTAAAGGTGAAAAAATTACTTTATATAAACAAGGAGAATTCATTGACCTTTGCCGTGGCCCACATTTACCTTCTACAGGTTTCATAAAGGCATTCAAATTGACACGAGTCTCGGGTGCTTATTGGCGGGGAGATAGTGATAATGATGTTCTACAACGAGTCTATGGAGTTGCTTTTAAAAATAAAAAAGATTTGGAACAACATTTGAACTTCCTAGAAGAAGCAGAAAAGCGAGATCATCGAAAGTTGGGGAAACAATTAGAATTATTTATGTTCTCGGAGGAAGCTCCAGGAATGCCATTTTATTTGCCAAAAGGACAAATAGTAAGGAATGAATTGGAAAGGTTCTCCAGAGAAATACAAAGCAGTGCATATTATGATGAAGTTCGTACGCCTTTCATGATGAATCAAGAACTATGGGAGAAATCAGGCCATTGGGACCATTACCATGAAAATATGTATTTTTCAGAAGTAGATAACACAAAATTTGCTTTGAAACCGATGAATTGTCCGGGGCATATGCTCATATTTAAAAATAACCTATACTCTTATAGAGATCTCCCCATAAGATTGGCAGAGTTTGGCCAAGTTCATCGTCATGAATATAGTGGTGCATTAAATGGGTTGCTTAGGGTTCGTACATTTTGTCAAGATGATGCTCACATATTCGTCCGAGAGGATCAAATTGAAAGTGAAATTAAGCAGGTGTTCAATTTAATTGATCAGGTTTATCGTACATTCGGTTTTGATTATTCGGTTGAACTTTCGACTCGTCCAGAGGATTCATTGGGTGATGATCTTCTTTGGGAAATCTCTGAAACAGCATTAAGAAATGTACTTGATACTCTTAATGTTGACTATCAATTAAACGAGGGGGACGGAGCGTTTTATGGTCCAAAGATTGATTTTCACATCAAAGATGCTTTAAAACGAAGCCACCAATGTGGAACAATTCAACTTGATTTTCAAATGCCTGAAAAATTTGACCTTACTTATGTAAATGAAAAAAATGAAAAGGTTCGTCCTGTTGTTATTCATCGGGCTATTTTTGGCTCTATTGATCGTTTCTTTGGAATTCTGATTGAACATTTTGCTGGAGCTTTTCCGTTATGGTTAGCACCAGTACAGGTACAAATAATACCCGTCTCAAAAGTTCATTTGGATTACTGTCTTAGTATTCAAAAGGAATTGGGGAATTTAGGTATAAGAGTGAGAATTGATGATCGTAATGAAAAACTTGGATATAAAATAAGGGAAGCACAGATGCAAAAAATCCCGTACATGGCAGTTGTAGGGGACAATGAAGTAAAAGAAGAAACAATAAATGTAAGAGAATATGGGGAAAAACAGTCAAAGAATGAACCTTTAGAAGGTTTTAAGAATAAAGTTGTTCAGCAGATAAAAGAACGAAGCCTTTAGTCTTTTTTGTTCTTTCCTTTTGGAAATGAATAAAGGAGAATGATAATGAATTGACAAAATGGAGGCTTCTAGTTGTGATTGAGGCGATACACTTCAATGAGTTTTATATACAAAATGACGAAAGAACCAATTTTGGCTCTTTCGTCATTAATGCTTGTAGGAATTCATGAAGTTGATTAATGCCTGAGCTATCAAATCTTGCATTTTTAGATGAGGGTATTGATCATCACTAAATTTGCTGAATTCCTCGTAAATATCAGTGTTCATTTTGATGCTTTTATTGACGAACCTTGCGCATCTTTACCATAAATTCGTTCATCAAATAACATCAACTTGTTTTTCTCGTATAGCTGAACGATATTTTTAAGGGTGTCTAGGTTCTTTTGGATAAACGTAATCTCTGATAATTCTTCCTTTTCATTGGCCTTTTTTCGCTCGTCCTCTGATCGCACAAAAGGGTAATATTGCTTGTCCGACTGGTGATAAAAATAATCACCAACCCTCATTTCTTTTGTGAAAGTGCTGTATTTGATACCAACAACTTCCGCCACTTTTCTCAAATCATACTTTTGTAATAGTTGGTTTACCTCGATGACTCTTTTCGATGGCTCCATTGTGTAGAATGTGTCTTTGTCCATGGGCACAACCCCTTTCTTTTTGTAAAGATATAGTATTATAGAAGAAATACAATGTTCTTATTCCAAATTTCAACAATAATTTTGGAAGTTTGTAAGGAAACGGTGAATTTTATAAGAAAAAGGTATTAGATGTAACTGGAGCGAATACGAAAGGTCAAAAGTAAATACAGTGATTATATAGAGATAATGGGAAAATATGGGGGTGTATAAATGATGCCCTTTGGGAGGGATTGCATTTTATGAAGTTTAAGTATTACAATGACACGGGAAGAATAGTCAGTATTCATCCAGCAACATTTACTCATGGCTGTAAGGGTGACGGTACTCCAATAAAGCCAAATGAAGAAAGGTTGTTTACGTTACCGGTTAATACATATCCGTGGGTGAAAATGTGGGATTATGGTGGCGAAAAAGGATTGCATATTTTAGTGTCACCATATAAGGATTGAGCTATATTTTTGCTACTGTTTTAAGGTGAATTCTACTGCTCCGCAATATTTGCTATGGTTTGTCTACATCTAGCACTCTACGCATGTGGAGTGTGTAGCACTACTTGTAAGAAAATAATAATGTAAAGCATCACTTTATCCCATCCAAAATTGGCCTATTTAAATCAAATTCCTCCAGTATGATTACTGTACTTTCCTGACACAATATGCTAAATTTTTTGCATATTATAAGGGGGAGTTTTTTTATGATCATTTCATTTAATTTTGGAATTGGCCTTGAAGAGTATGGGGCAAGGGAAAAAGAGAATGAATTTCCAACATTTGACCGATGCCCCAATTGTAACTGCATTTCACAGGGAAATCTTCATCGTAACGGCTTCTATTGGCGCTATGGAATAGATGAACAAAGGGAACTGCGGATTCCAATTTGTCGTTTCAAATGCTTGGTTTGCAAGGTCAATATCTCTATTTTACCTGATTTTCTTATTCCTTATTTCCAACATACATTACATACGATTATTGATAGGGTACTTCGTTTCTTGGAGGGGAAGAAAGTGAATGAAAGCCGTCAGCAATTAGCCCAGCACGTCAGACGCTTTTATGAACAGCTTCATTGGATACATAGCTTTTTTGTGGATTTAGGGCATCAATTGGGGTTTTCAAAAAGACTCAAAAAAGAAGCCCTAAAATATATGAAAATGATCCTTGATTTTGGAGAATCATCCTTCTTTCGAAGGAGCTGGGGTCATTTATCATCATACTTTATGGGCAAATTAATTTTACCATATTTTTCGTAATAAAAAAATAGTATTAATCCCACATAAGTCTTGCCTATGAAACTATTGATGAAAAAAGTAGAATAAAAGCAATGGATAACCGGTTGTCCTTCTTATAAAAAGGAGGAAAAATTCATGAATGAGAAAACACGGGAAGAAATTGCTTTATTTCGTTATGGCTTGATTGCCCCACTTTTGAATGGGCAAATGAAGCCAAAGGAATATTTTCAAGAAATGGAGGGGAAAATCCACCAGGTTCCTTACTATGGGAAACGGAAGGTTGCAGCTAAAACCATGCAAGAATGGCTTCTTCATTACCGTAGGAATGGTTTTGATGCTTTGAAACCAAAAAGGCGTTCCGATCGTGGGGATTCTAGAAGACTATCGCCAGATGATAAGGATCATATTTTAGAAATACGAAGGGAATTTCTCCATATGCCTGTCAGTGTTTTTTACGACCAACTGATTAAACGTGGGGAAATACAAAAGCACGACGTTTCATACGCCACCATCAATAGGCTCCTAAAAGAACATAAGTTAGCTGGTAGATATCATACGAGCTATCATCCAGAAAAAGAACGGAAACGATTTGCCCACGATAAGGTCAATGTATTGTGGCAGGCGGATTTGTCACACGGTCCATATATTCAAATCAATGGAAAAGCGAAGAAAACGTTTCTTATTGCATATATTGATGACTGTTCCAGGCTTGTACCTTACGCACAATTTTTCTCTTCCGAGAAATTCGATGGATTGCGTGAAGTGACGAGGGAAGCGTTGATACGACGTGGGAAACCGACCATCATTTATGCGGATAACGGCAAAATTTATCGGTCTGATACGCTGCAATATGCATGTGCCCAATTAGGGATTACATTAGCACACACGCAGCCTTATGATCCTAAAAGCAAAGGGAAAATCGAGAGATTATTTAAAACCATACAAACACGTTTTTATCCACTGTTAAAAAGTGATCCGGTTCATTCCCTAGAGGAATTAAATGAACGTTTTTGGCAGTGGCTTGAGGAGGATTACCACCGAAAGCCACATGCCTCTCTAGATGGGAAAACACCACACGAAGTGTTCCATTCCCAACTAGATCATATCACATTTTTAGAGGACCTATCCATTTTAGATACCATTTTCTTAAAACGGGCAGAAAGAAAGGTAAAATTGGATGGTACAATTACGTTGGACAAACAATTATACGAGGTACCCTCTCACTATATTGGTCAAAAGATTGAAGTTAGAATGGATGAACAAGCTGTCTATATTTTCAAGGATGGAAAGAAGGTAGTAGAAGCCGTTCCAGTCTCTATGCATGACAACGCTCATATTAAGCGAAGACAATCGCCATTCGCCGTATCGGAAACAACAGATCAGGGGGAGGAAATGAATCGTGTATAAATCATTTTATTCCCTAGCAAAAACACCATTTTCCAAAGATATGAACCAAGCAGAAGCCTTCCCGTCCGCAGGATATCAGGAGGCATTGAATGGACTGGAATATTTACGGAAATCCAAAGGGATTGGGTTAGTTATCGGCGATCCCGGTGCTGGAAAGACATTTACTTTGCGGTCATTTAAGGAGTCCCTTAACCCAGCATTATATCATGTGGTTTACTTCCCATTGTCTACGGGTGGCGTGATGGACTTTTATCGGGGATTGGCTTACGGTTTGGGGGAGGATCCGAAGTTTCGTAAAGTGGATCTGTTTCGCCAAATCCAACAAGGAATTGAACGAATGGATCAGGAACGCAAGGTTACACCTGTCTTTATTCTAGATGAGATGCATATGGCAAAAGATGCCTTTTTACAGGATCTAGCTATTCTTTTTAACTTTCAGATGGATTCAACGAATCCTTTTATCCTTATATTAGCGGGCTTGCCACATTTAAAAACGCGACTGAATCTGAATCACCATCGACCATTAGCCCAACGAGTCATCATGAGGTATCAACTACAGCCATTAAGTAAAGAGGATGTATCCGCCTATATTGATCACCATTTGAAAATGGCAGGATCCAAAATGCCTATTTTCACAGCAACTGCCTTTGAGGCAATCGCTCTACGGTCCCAAGGATGGCCTCGAGTTATTAATACATTAACTATCAATAGCCTTTTATATGGGGCGCAACTGAAGAAAGAACAAATAGATGAAGAAATTGTTCGCCTGGCTGCCGAAGAGGGTGGTTTATGATGCGTCGTGGAATCATGTTTTTTGATTTTGGTAAGCAAGAATGGAATATATGGATTGGTCAGCAAGCCTATGAAATAGTACAAGGAATGTCAGTTGAAATACGTATTCAGAATCGTTATTTTAGAACTTGTATGGAGAAAGATAGCCCTGACTGGTTGATAACGATTGAAAATGAAGTCACATTTACACTCAGCCTATTTGAAGTGTATAGGGTACGTGTTTTACAAATGGATTTAATACCTGCATTTAATCTCCCTTTTTAGGGGGATTTTCTTTCAAATGCGCGTCTGAAAGAATTTGCATATTAATTTTCAAAACTGAATTAAAGTGAAAAAGTCGGCACATTATTTCAGATTTCTAACTGGATTAAAGTGAAATTAGATGTCTGGGATAATGTGCTAATTTACAAAGCTATCTCAAAGAGTGGTTCTATGAGGGACAAATCAAGAGAAGAGGTTATTAAATTTATGGAAAACAATAAAGCTGAATGGGGGTTAAGGGTGTTCGATTTCAAGGAGAAGGTTGAATCCCTAATTAAGTCAACAATTGACGAAAAAGTTCCAATAGGACCTATAAATTTTTGGAATTTAGATATAGTCATACCTGCTAGTTGTAAAGCAGTTTTTAATTCTGTATTATTTGTGTCACCCTCTATGACTTCCCAAGCAGACCTATGTGTATCTCTCGTAATGCTAAAGCCTCGTTTGGTGCCATAATTTTATTCTTAGTGGCATAAATGAATTTCTCCTTTTGTTATTTATTTTGATGCGCATCTGTTATAGAAAGAGGGAACAAAGCAAAAATATAAACCAACAAATCAACTTATTGTTTTATTTAACTGTTAATTTTTTGATAGCTTCAGATAAATTAATTATTACCTTCTCTAACTCCCCTAACTTTCGTTCGAATCTAACAAATAAATAAACTGTTATTGCTATAGGAAACCCAAAGTTTCCTATGATAGATACCCAAATTGGTGTGTAGATAAATTTCGTTAAAAAATTGCCGGAAATAAGAACGTTTATTCTGTAATCGTGAAATAGTCCACACCTATTCTCGAGATGCGGACTAATGTTATGATTTATTTAGCTTGATTAGGTACTCTGCATTCCATTGGAATAGCTGGTAACCAAGGTAAGAACTGATCTAGCTTAGATTTATCTGTCGTATCCATATTAGGAAGCTCCTCGAATAAGTAGCTAAGATAGTTAAATGGATTTAATCCATTTTCCTTAGCTGTCTCTACAAGACTATAATAAAGGCGCTAGACTTTGCCCCCTTTGTAGTGTTACTAATAATCCAGGCCTTGCGTCCCAGCACAAAAGGTTTGATTGGCCGTTCTGCACAGTTATTATCTATCTCCAAACGACCATCCTTTAGGAATGACTCTAATCATTCTCACTGGTTACGACAATATTTAAGGGCTTGGCCAAGTGCGCTTTTTGGCAGTACAAGAGGCGTTTGTTCACGAAGCTATACTGAAAAATCCTCCAACACTGGCTGGCTGCGTTCCAAATGTTTCTCCTGGCGATACAAAGGCATACCCTCTAGATACTTTTGTGCCATCGTATATGCCATTGCCGATGGAGATGCTAGACTTCCCGGGAAAATAGGAGGTGGCATCGATACAGTTTGAATAGGTGTCTCTATTTCATTGCGCTCACAATAACAATTATAAACGTGGCGAATATGTTCCGTCACTTTTACTTGTGCTGGAATAATTTTTAATTCTTTACGCAATTCCGTGCTCATTTCATGCAGCGTACCACCGCAACACGAACAAACCTGGTCCTCATCGAATAAACGGTATTCAATCGTCTCCGTAGGCAGGTTTTCAAGCATTCGTTCACGTTTGGAATTACAAACCAACGAGAAACAACAGTTGTGTGGGACAAAGAAACAGGGAAACCAATTTATCATGCGATCGTCTGGCAATCCAGACAGACAGCAGACATCTGTAAAGAATTAGAAGAACAAGGACATAATGATACATTCCGTGAAAAAACCGGCTTATTAATTGATGCATATTTTTCCGGTACAAAGGTGAAATGGATACTAGATCATGTTGATGGAGCAAGAGAAAAAGCAGAACGTTTTTAATTTTGCCTCCAGCTCTTCCTTTTCCATTTCAAGCTTTTCTGTGCTCTCTTTGTAATATTTAATTCATCGGTGGCCAAACTCGGAGATTAAATAAATTGGTTTGGATGTTTTTTTATTTGAATGAATTTCATAATTCTTAGCCCTTGTGTATCAAGGGGTTTAAGAGATAAAAAAAGAAGTACCTCCCCAAATCTTGTATAATGGTAGTTGACCACAAACCATAAAAAGACTGGAGGAGTACTT
>NZ_JBCPXV010000054.1:0-18624 GCF_039581225.1 Ornithinibacillus proteolyticus
ATTGAGTCCTCCTTGGTTACTTAAATTAAGGGTCCATTTTTGCTTCGAAGCTTTGGACACCTCGTATGATACCAAGAGGGCTCTTTTTGTTTCAATCCTCAAATTTCTTCATTACAGGAATGCTCCTTTTACATAGTAGCTGTGAGCTATTATGGATTAAAAATACTCCTTTTGCCTTCATCAACGACTTCGTAATTATATGACGAAATCATTTTAACCAATGTTCCTTCTTTAACTCTCTCCACTGTTTGTAGATGATTTTTTTAACAGATACTAAACTTAAATATTATTGCCAAAAGAAAAAGGCGACCATCCATGATCACCTTACTTTCTTATTGCAGTATTTAACTTTGACTATAGCCTTTCATAATCTATAGCTTCCTTTTAAAGCTTATAACTTCCTTACTAGTTTTTATTGTAATTCTGTTTCAGGTTCAACATGAATAAGGACATGTGATTTTTCAAATTCTGTTTGAATATCATGTTCTATTTTATCGCATAATTCATGTATGGTTTTAACTGTTTTATGGGAAAGAACTACCATGTGAAATTCAATATATTCATTTGGACCTGATCTTCTAGTTTTAAAATCATGTATTTCAAGAAATTGATCTTGATATTTATGAATGATGTCTAATATCTTTTCTTCTTCTTTTTGATTCAGTTTAGCATCAAGGAGAGGTGGAAACGCCTCTTTCATTAATTTTACTGCTTCAAACATGATATAAAGTGCTAACGCAATGCCTATTATCGGATCAAGAATATGCCAATCTGTTAAGTAAACCAAAAATAGTCCCGCTGCGACACCTAATGATGTATAAACGTCTGTAAGAAGATGGAAAGCATTTGATTTCATTGCAATAGAATTAACTCTATCAGCCTCTTTCTTTACTATTCTAGAAACAATGAAATTGACAATCGCTCCAACTAGCATTACCGCTAGTGCAAGGAAAGGAAATTTTATAGCTTCAGGATATAGGAGTTTATGAATACATTCGTAAATTATCCAGATTCCGGCAACAAAGATTAGAAGCGTCTCAATCGTTCCTGAGATGTTTTCTACTTTTCCATGCCCAAAGGGATGCTCCTTATCAGCTGGTTTTCCAGATATTCTAACCGATATAAATGCTATTAGCGAGGCTAATAGGTCTAGAGAAGAATGGATTGCTTCCGATATGACGGCTACAGAACCTGTGATTACGCCAACTATTAATTTTAACAGCACGACAAAGCTGTTGCTGATAACCGATAAAAAGGCAATACGAGGTGTTCTCAACATTACAATGACCCTTCCTTTCATTAATGGATTATTAATATATCAAATAAATTCGAGTGGGTCTATAGCAATGAAATAGACTAGTAGAAGCATTGTAACAACCTTCTAAAAGAGTTTCCTGAGGTGAAAATAATATAGGAAGGTGAAAAAGAAGAATTGTAAACGTAGAAAAGGGCAGCATATCGCTGCCCCTAAAATTACTACTGTTCCATAGCTTTAAACAAATTGGCCATTTCAATCGCATTAACCGCCGCTTCATATCCTTTGTTCCCCGCTTTTGTTCCTGCACGCTCAATTGCTTGCTCGATCGTATCTGTCGTCAATATCCCAAATATGATAGGGACTCCTGTTTGCAAACTTATACTAGCAATACCTTTTGCTGTTTCATTACTTACATATTCAAAGTGAGGTGTAGCTCCCCGAATTATGGCTCCTAATGTAATGATTGCATCATATTCCCCTCTTTCCGCTAGCTTTTTAGCAGCAATCGAAATTTCGAATGCACCTGGAACCCAGACTTGAGTTATATCAGCTTCGTTTACTCCATGTCTTCTTAACGCATCTTCCGCCCCACTAAGCAATTTGCTAGTGATAAATTCATTAAACCTAGCAATGATAATACCAACTTTTATATCTTTCCCGACTAAATTACCTTCAACAACTTGTTTCATTTGTCCATTTCCTCCATTAAGTTAGTGTAATTGGTCTATTAAAATTCTACTCGCTTACTATCTGTATCGATTTTTAACCGATATTGAATGAGAGCTTCAATTGTGATTAATTTAATAGCGAATTTCGCAGCGATTCTTTCCAAATCTGGAACACGAGCCATTGTTCCATCATCATTCATAATTTCGCAAATTACACCTGCTGGTTCTGCACCCGCTAATCTCGCTAAATCAATCGCCGCCTCTGTATGCCCCGCACGTTCTAATACTCCACCTGCTTTTGCAATTAAAGGAAAAACATGCCCAGGTCTTTTGAAATCAGCAGGACACGAATCGTCTTGTAGCAATTTTTTTATAGTTAACGCCCTTTCCCCAGCACTTATTCCAGTTGTTGTCTGAACATGGTCAATACTAACGGTAAAAGCTGTTTCATAATGATCCGTATTCCTATCTACCATTGGCTTCAACGCCAATTTCTGAGCCAACCCTTCCGCAACAGGAGCACAAATGAGCCCTCTCCCCTCTTTTGCCATAAAATTTATCATCTCTGGAGATACAAACTCCGCTAATCCTATAAAATCGCCTTCGTTTTCTCTATTTTCATCATCACATACTATGATGACTTTTCCCGCCCTTAAATCTTCCAATGCTTCTTCAACTTTGTGAAACATTCACCTTCTCCTCTCTTCATCCATCCGAGCTGATTATGTTTTTCTGTTACAACTTCCTATAATAGGCTGTGATTGTGCTGCTCTGTTACCTTTTCCTGCTTTCATTCCGGTAAAAGGGCACGGATCAACCTGCTCTGTTACCTTTTCCTGCTTCCTTTCCCGTAAAAGGGCACGGATCACCTTCCTCTGTTACCTTTTCCCGCTTCCTTTCCGGTAAAAGGGCACTGATCAACCTGCTCTGTTACCTTTTCCTGCTTTCATTCCGGTAAAAGGGCACGGATCGACCTTCTCTGTTACCTTTTCCTGCTTTCATTCCGGTAAAAGGGCACTGACCGGCCTTCTCTGTTACCTTTTCCTGCTTTCATTCCGGTAAAAGGGCACTGATCAACCTGCTCTGTTACCTTTTCCTGCTTCCACTCTCGTAAAAGGGCACTGATCAACCTGCTCTGTTACCTTTTCCTGCTTCCTTTCCCGTAAAAGGGCACTGATCACATTAATCCACTATCCTCACCTAATCCCATTCCCCATAAGGTTCTGGTGGGCTTTCCAATCAGCTAAATCCATGCTCTTTCAGAAACTCATTTGAAATAGTATTGGGTGGCAGGGTGGATTCCTTAGTGCCAACAATCGAGTAGATGTATTTGCCTATAACATCAAATTCTATATTTACGTCTTCTCCTACTCTTTTTTTACCGAGTACCGTTTCATTCGCTGTATGCGGTATAATGGAAACTGTTACACTAGTATCTGCTTTATTAAAAACAGTTAGAGAAATACCGTCAATTGCTATCGATCCTTTTAACAAAACTACATGCTTGAAGTTAGGCGGTAGCGAAATATTAATATAGATTGCGTTCTGTCTTCTCTCTCTTTTCGTTATTCTGCCAATAGTATCGACATGTCCGGTTACAATATGTCCCCCGAATCGGCTATCTGCACGCATTGCTCTCTCCAGGTTGACTGAAGTTCCTTTTTGCAGATTAGCTAATGTGGTTGTATGGAAGGTTTCAGGCATAACATCAGCAAAGAAACGATTATTATGAATATCCGTTACGGTTAAACAAACACCATTGATTGCAATACTATCGCCCAGTTTTATATCCTCCATTATTTTATTTGCTTTAATAGAAAGGGAAATCGTTTCTCCCTGCTTTTTCACTTCATCGATGCTGCCCATTTCCTCAATGATTCCAGTGAACAACGTTATTCCTCCTCTTTAAATTACACTGCCGTTATGCCGGCACTCTGGACTACTCATGAACTCGCGCCTAAAAAACATCCTCTAGAAACGTGATACGTTCTACCTATACAGAGGTCCGGCATTCTCCTTATTTAGTTCTAGGTAGCCCATTACACAGAACGAACTTCCATTTAATGCGAGGTAGATTATTAACATCCTAAGACTTAATAGGATGAGAGAAACACAATTTCAATTTAACTCCATACCAAAGAAGCATCACTACGGTGCTCTAAAAGGACAAATTCATAAATTACAATCCAAAAATTCAATCGTAAAAAGATAACGTAAATGGGACTTTCACCTTGGGGTCTTCTGGTGATTGAAGAGGGTTTTATGTTGCAGAAATAAAATGGGTCTTTCCTAACAATTCAGCGTCCTTCAAACATATGTTAGAAAAACTAATAGTGAATTCTGCCGGAATATCCATTTTCTTTCCGTAATGTTTACTGCGATATTTCTAACTAATGATATGCCTAGTTCAACATTACAAATGGAGTTTGCGTAAATGGTATCTATTTCACCAAAACTTTATGCTTATAGTATTTGGCCTCTTTATTGCTCTACCGAGTTGTTTTTTATGCTAGAGAGATACACATATAATGTTAGTAGAACACTATTCCTCCCTCCAGTTAAAAGTTTTTCCATTGTAAAAAAAATCCCCTGCTTATCTAGGCAGGGGAGAACAGTGCACAACAAAACTAAAGTCCAATAGTTTTTTGAACAATTTCCGCTTTTCTTCTCCCATCCAGACTTTTACTGTCGGCTTTGGAATTTCACCAAATCCACCGTGTTCACTAATTAAACACGGGTCACGGACTAAGAGGTTGCCCTCATCACCGCCGGTTGGGAATTGCACCCGACCCCGAAGAAAATCCTATTCAATTAATGGGTAAATTGCTGGTTACCTATAGTCCCCTCAAAATCTTGTCGTTAAAGGGGTTCCTATCCTAATCCTAACCAAGATTGCCATGATGGTTCATTTCGATTAACAAAAACCAATCATTTCAAAATATAATTCTCTACCCAATTTATATACTATAATCGTTCTACTGTATTTGCAAGGAAAGGGATTGAATTCTAATCATATCCAATCCCAATTTGTATTGAATTCAAGATAATCAGGATTGAGTACCATTGTTCCCACTGCTTTTTTCCCACTCTCAATCCCAACCTTTTAAAAGTCATAGGTACTCACTTTTTTTAGTAAAAGTCCTCACAACCCTACAGGCGTATTAACCTGCTCGTCAAAATTTATTTCTAAAAGCTGCCCTGCATGGACTAAACCTGCTCCAAAGCCATACATCAAAACGCGATCTCCATTTTTGACCTTTCCTTCCCTTAGGCCTAGTTCAAGCGCTAAAGGTATGGTTGCTGCTGATGTATTTCCAAACTTGACCAAGCTGTAAAGCGCTTTTTCCAATGGGAAATCTAATTTTTCACAAATTGGTTCTATCAACCGTAAGTTAGCACTATGGGGAATCAACCAATCTACCTCATCCAAACGCATCTGTGACTTCTCTAACAACTGTCTAATATTTTCTGGAACATTTCTTGTAACCCAGCGAAAAACTTCTCTACCATTTTGCACAAGGTATTGTGTATCGATTAACTCAATCCCATTAACCTTGTTTGATAGCCCAGTACGGTATACATGTTGAGCTCCACTTCCATCACTTCCTAAATGGAACCCCATGAAACTGTTTTGTTTCTCATCGCTTTCAATCAATACCGCTCCTGCACCATCACCAAATAATACACATGTGCTTCTATCGGTATAATCGGTGATTTTCGATAACGTTTCCGCTCCTACGACAAGAACCTTTTTGTGCAATCCAGACGCTATATAAGTATGTGCTGTATGCAACCCGTAAACAAATCCAGCACAAGCGGCACTCAAATCTAAAGCACCTGTTTGCGAGATATTTAATCGGTCTTGTATGATGCTTGAGACAGATGGAAATGGAAAATCTGGTGTACTTGTTGCAACGATAATCATATCTACATCATCGACTTTTTTATCATACCTTTGCATTAAATCTTTTATAGCAGATACACATAAATCACTAGTGAATTCATCAGAACGTGATATTCTACGCTCATGAATTCCTGTCCTTTGAACAATCCATTCATTATTCGTTTCGACCATTTGCTCCAATTCAAAATTAGTTAGTCGTTTTTCCGGCACATATGTTCCAATAGCCGTTATTCTTGCCCCAATCATGTGTTCACCTCATTTATTAGTATCTAATATTAATACCTGGTACTAATTATAACATATTTATTTGATAATTTGTCAATGTAACATGTTGAATAGAACGTATCTACATCCAATCTATCTCCATATATTTCCACATCTAAACATTAGTGGTGTCACGGAACAAAAGAATACTAATGTAAAAAGTGGACGGGTATTTACCCCATCCACTTTTTTATAATGCTCCTCTTATTATCTGTAGTTTAACTAGAATATACATAACCATCCTGCTATTTTAGTATCTTTTATGAAAAAAACTTATCTTATAAGGAAATACTCATAGTAATTGTCCTGTTTTCAAAGCCCAAGCTTTCATATATTTTCATCGCGGGATTTCCAGCAAATACGCTTAAACGAATTTCGGAGTATCCTTCTTGTTTCAATTGTTCCATACCTGTTTTAATTAATTGTTTGGAAATACCTTTACCTCTATATTCCTCTAAAACAAATACTTCATAAATAAATCCGAAAGCCTTACCAGAAAATTTGTCTTTGCTTCCTCCTATCAGAATCCACCCTGTCATTACATTGTTTTCCGTGGATATTAAATAATAACACCCCTTCTTTAAGAGAGGTTCTACCAGCTGTTTTGCTTTTTCCAGCGTTGGTTGTGTTTCACCTAAAGTTCCCTCAAATATCGCTTGTGGAGTAAGTGCTAATATCTTTTCAATTTCTACCTCATTTGGTTTTCTTATGTTCACTTTTCAACTCACCCATTCTAATAAAATATTACACCTATATTTCATATACTTTTATGTAAATATGAGGTTCCTTTTTCAAAAAGTGTATCATAGGTTTCTAAATTTTGTATAAAATTCTATCTAATAATCAAATTTTCAATCGTGACAACGAAAAAAGCTAATGTCAGCAAAATAGGACATTAGCTTCTTATATTCCTGTTTGAAAGGATAAATCCATTGTCATTTAAGCATTTTAAAGACGGAACATATATCCTTTATTATTTTATCTTAATAACGATTTTCCCTTTTGCATGATGTGTCTCACTTAATTGATGGGCTTCCTTCAAGCCAGCTTCTGTAAATGGCATAACGTGTCCGATGATTGATTTAACAATACCGCGTTCCATTAGATCTGCAATTTCAGAAAGCTGTTTTCCACTCGGATTAAGCCAGTAAGAACCAGCCTTTATCCCTTTTTCCTTTGCCCTTTCCTCGCTTGGCGTGCCTGCAATTGATACGAGCTTTCCGCCTTCCTTTAACACATCAAAACTCTTATCCATTATTTCTCCACCCATCGTATCCAGCACGATATCGTAATCGGATAAGACGTCCGAAAAGTCTTGTTCTTTATAATTAATAAATTGGTCAACACCTAATTCATTTAACAATTCTTTATTTTTTTCACTGGCAGTAGAAGCCACATACGCACCAAAATGCTTAGCAAACTGAATCGCATAACTGCCAACACCACCAGCACCTGCATGTATTAAAACTTTATCTCCCGCTTTTATATTTGAAAAATCAACCAGACATTGCCATGCGGTCTCACCTGCAAGTGGAACTGCCGCAGCCTCTTCAAATGTTATGTTATCAGGAATTAGAGCCAGTAAATCCTCATCTACTGCTGTATATTCAGCATATGTTCCTTTGTTAGTTGTTGCTGGTCGAGCAAAGACACGGTCCCCTACCTTAAATCTTGTCACATCTTTTCCTACTTCTTTCACAACCCCAGCTGCATCCCAACCTAAAATGATTGGGAAAGAAAATGGAAGCATCTCTTTCAAATATCCGTAACGCATCTTCCAGTCTATTGGATTTATCGATGTCGCATATAACTCGACAAGAACTTGATTATTCTCGATTTCGGGTGTTGGTATCTCTTGCTCCTTTAATTCATTAATAGAGCCATATTGATTAATAATGATTGCTTTCATTTATATAAACTCCCTCTTGTCTTTTTATTTCAAACCATTACGTATAAATTTAACAACATATTTATAGTATTAACTACTTTTTTGCTCTTATGAAGTACTACTTGAGCTTTTCAGTTTGGTTTCTGCTGTTGGGAATTAGCTAAAATCAGATGACTTTAGATTGCTTTTCCAATGATAATAGTGGAACTGACAAGGGAATAGACTAATAAAATAGTACAGTGGAGATGAATCTGCATTAAAAAGCAAATGGATATAGGAGTGTTATTATGGGAGCAATTAATGGGACGGAATTTATTAATCGCTTAAATCAGCTAGATACTGAAATTTGGCTAGATGGAAAAAAGATAGAGGGGAAAATCTCTGAGCATCCAGTATTTAAAGGAGTTCTTCAGACTAAGGCTTCCTTATATGATATGCAGCATCATCCTAAATATAAAGATGAGTTGACTTTTCTTTCGCCAGAAACAGGTGATTCTGTCGGCCTTTCCTTCTTACAACCCAAAAAGAAGGATGACTTAATAAAAAGACGAAAAGCAGCTGAGCATTGGGCTAGACAAACTGGTGGTTTGATGGGAAGGAGTCCAGATTACCTCAATACCGCTGTAATGAGTTTTGCCTCTTCTTCTCCTGTATTAAGTGGACGTGTAAATTGTTTTCCGGAAAATATTCAATCTTTATATAAATTAGCGATGAAAAAAGACCTTTCATTCACCCATACCTTTGTCTCACCCCAAGTAAATCGTTCCGAAACATATTTAGAATCCTCTGAAGAAGAACCAATTGTCGCCCGGGTGGTTGATCGGAATGAAGAAGGAATAGTTATTAAAGGAGCACGTCTCCTAGCTACTCAAGGCGGATTAACTGACGAAGTATTAGTTTTCAGTAATCCAGCTTTCTTGTTAGATGAGGAGGAAGCTTTTGCTTTTTCCATTCCATCAGATACTATCGGTTTAAAATTTATTTGCCGAGAGTCGTTCATTGGTGGAGATTCACTTTTTAATCATCCCTTAAGCTCTCGATTTGAAGAAATGGATACCCTTCTTGTGTTTGACAATGTTCTAGTTCCGTGGAATCGAGTATTCTATTATGACAATGCTATGGCAGCCACAGATTTCTTATTCCAAAGTTCTTTTCACGCTTTTACGGCCCACCAAGCCGTGACCAGACAAATTGTCAAAACCGAATTCATTTTAGGTCTTGCTGAGCTTTTAGTACAAACCATTAACGTGAGCGAGTACCAACATATACAAGAAAAGCTGTCAGAAATCATTATTGGTCTTGAAACAATAAAGGCATTGTTGGAGAAATCGGAAAATGATGCAGCATTGGACCAATGGGGAACAATGCGACCGAATATCGTTCCACTTCAGGTTGCCAATAACATCTTCCCTAAAATTTATCCCCGCTTCACCGAAATCATTCAATTAATTGGAGCTAGCGGACTGGTTGGTTTGCCTACGGAAAATGCATTTAATTCTCCGATCCGAGACGATCTCAATCAGTACCTTCAAGCAGCAACGAAAAACGCAAAGGATCGAGTGAAAATATTTAGGTTAGCCTGGGATCTGACTATGAGTTCATTTGGAACGAGACAAACTCAATATGAAAGGTACTTCTTTGGAGATCCCATCCGATTATCAAGCCGTCTATACAAAGCCTATCCACTTACTGATTATGTGAAAGAGGTTAGTAATTTCTTAGATTTGGAAACTGAAGTATAAAAAAAGCGAAATAAAAATAATAGATTCTAAGCTGCTTTTAAAGTGCTATTATCATTAGGCCTGCTCGAGTTAGAATGAAACCTTTACTATAAAGCAGGCCCATTTGGTTTTCTTAAGGCTTTATCTCACTAACACCTTTCTTAATTTCAAGATAATAATTATAGAGTGCCGTTTTCGAATGGTCATTAATGATTTTGATGAGCACAACATTATATTTATTAATTTACCTGATGTTTTAAGGAGCCATGAATCTGTTCTGCAATTACCAATGCTTGCTCATCCTGAAGAATGTCATTTGGTTTATTCCCTTGACCAAGTACATATCCCTCAAAAGAAATACCTATAAAATCAAAAATGTATTGAAATTGCTCAATCAATGGTAGTCCTTTTAATAATGGGCTATCTCCTCCAACCGCAATTACATAGGCTTTCTTGGAAGACATAACATCTTTAAAATCAGGATAGTTCGCATCTTTTAATGTCTGTGACCAGCGATCAATAAACAACTTCATTGTTCCAGACATACTATACCAATAAATAGGGGTTGCGAAAAGAAGAATATCATGGGACAGAACCCTATTCAAGATAATGTTATAATCATCATTTACTTCTTCAAATCCCCCCTGAACATGACGCTGATCGTTAATTGGTTTGATTTCATAATCCTTTAAATATATCTTCTCCACAGGTAAATCTTGAATTACTCGTTCTGTTAGAGTCTCCGTATTACCATTTACCCGTGTTCCTCCATAAATAACGCCTATTGTCATTACTTACTACTCCTTTATCATACATAGTTTGTTGTTTGAATACTCCTATCTTATAATGGAAATAAGAATCGATAAAGATGATGATTTCGATTATATCAATCACAAATTCCGATTAAGAGGTGACTTAGATGGAGACAAAGCAATTAATTACGTTTAAAGTAGCTGCAGAGAATTTGAACTTCACACAAACAGCAAAGATACTAAAATTTGCCCAATCTAGTGTAACAGCACAAATTAAGTCCCTTGAAGAAGAACTCGATACGAAGTTATTTGAACGGTTAGGAAAAAGAATATATTTAACAGAATCAGGAAAACAGTTCAAACATTATGCTGAGAAAATGATTGCACTATCAGAGGAAGCAAAATTAGTAACTAGCGGGATAAAAGAACCTTCAGGCACCATTGTGATTGGCGCACAAGAAAGCCAATGCACTTACCGTCTTCCGCCAATACTAAAAGAATTTAAAAAGCAATTTCCTAATATTAAGCTGGTATTTAAACCTGCTCATTCCGACGAATTAGCAAAAGAAGGATTACGAAATGGAAATCTTGATATAGCTTTTATCATGGATATAGTTAAACCAGGACATTCACTAACCACAGAACCGCTTACCCAGGATGAAATGAAACTTGTAGCTTCACCTGAACATCCCTTAGCAAGTAAAAATATAGTCTTCACGAAAGACTTAGAACAGGAAACCTTTCTATTAACTGAAAAAGGGTGCTCCTACCGCACGATTTTAGAAGATACTTTACATGAAGCTGGTGTCTTCTCAACTAATAAGTTCGAATTTGTTAGTATAGAGGCCATAAAACAATGTGTGATGGCTGATTTAGGAATAGCTATTCTACCAGCAATGGTAGTAGAACGTGATATTAAGGATGGTCGTATGAAAGAACTAAAATGGGAGCAAACTGTTCCAACTCTTTATACTCAGATTGCTTGGCATAGTGATAAGGAATTGACAATTCCTATACAGTCTTTTATAGAGTTAACTCGACGGACTTTAAGGGAGAATCAACTTTAAAATAGTCAAGATCAATTTTTGAGTTGATACAAAATACTTATTAAATATCACCAAGAAAACTAACTATTTTTAAACTAATTAGTTTTTCTTGGTGGATTAGTGTTCATATATCTTCTTCAAATTTTCGAGTTAACTTTCTTAATACAAGTTATGTTCATTTCAAACCTTCACTATAAAACCATGAGCCACGCTTCCATGTTTATCTAAAGTTCGGGTAGATAATTCTTTTCATTTATCCTTACCTACATTCTCCGAAAGTATTTCAGCATAACTCCTTCATTCATTATTAACAATGTGATCAGTGACACAAGGAAGTAAATAGTCCTTAAAATAATCTATAAGTCTAGATGTGTCATCTTTTATACTGCTTGTCATCACTACTACCAACCGATATTCAGGTGCAAGAATAATATATTGCCCCTCGTACCCTACAGCTAGAACAATCCTACCTATTTGATTGTCAAATTGTTTATTCCACCAGTGGTATGCATAGGAGGTGTCATCATTAACTTTAACTTTTGGACTTGTAGATTCCTCAATCCATTCAATAGGCAAGATTTGTTTAGATTTCCATCGTCCTTCATTTACATAAAGAGCTCCGAATTTTAACATATCAACCGTTTTCATTGTTAATCCGAATCCACCAATGGCTATATCTTGAGCATCACGATTCCACTTATAATCTGTTATTCCTAAAGGTGTAAATAAATACTTTTTAGCAAAGTCTTCCGTATGTAATCCCGTCGTCTTTTGTAAGATGGCACTTAATAACTGTGATGAACCGCAGCTGTATACCATTTCTTTTCCTGGAGGATGATCAACGTCCTGTTTAAGTACAAAGTTGACCCAATTTTTGCTAGGTATCATACCACTATTGCCCGGCCAATGTAACCCTGAAGTCATAGTTAATAGATGCTTGATCGCAATTCTCTGATCCTCTTTATCTTTATTAAATTCCGGAAAGTAATTAATTATTGGTGTATTGACATTTTCGATATAGCCTTTATCTATCGCAATTCCAATTAGTGCAGAAAGAATGCTTTTTGTGACAGAATATATTTTATGTTGTTTTTCTTTCATTTTGTTGTTTCGAAAGTATTCAAATATCACAGTATTATTCCTTTGCACAAGGACGCTATCAACTTTGTCTTTTTTTATTGCCTTTTCAAACTCCGTTAAAGATTTCATTCTACTGGGGATCCCCCTTATATAGTAATCCAATATCTATCACTCCTCTTTGGGAAGAGAAAAATAACAACAAAGTTAATGTGAACTAAGCTTTCTGCTTTAGTACAGTAATTAATATGATTACACATAAAAAAGCCACAGAATTATATAAATAACCCTGTGGCCAAATGTTTAAAATCATACAAATGCCGAAGTTCATAATTGCCTAGTCAAATCATGAAAACAAAATTCCCTTATCTTTATCCGTTTGAATGAGAGGCAATATATTTAACTTCCAAGGTTATCTTCTCTAAAATTATCATTGTTACCTCTCACCCCTTTCATTAATATTAAGAAAATTATACCATTTTTATATTGAAATCAAACAAGAATCCAGTAGAAGAAAGATGTTATAAAAATAATAATTGACCTTTGCCTCTTTATGTTCGGAGAAGCCTTTTTTCACGAAACCCTGATATGATTAACACAGCCGTTAGTGAACATTTAATTACGTAGTCATAGAAAATCCTATTTTTATCCCTATAGGAATGGAAATCCAAGTAATTATAAGTGATATAATGAAATAAGGTATTAAATCCTTATAAAACTGAATTAGAACGAATATCGCACCAACCCCCCAGATAACAAGAATGATGAAAAACTCTGGTGCAACATATGTTTCATCTGTATAATTTTCAGCAATGGTTCCACCAGCAAAAAACATAGATATCATGAGAGCAATAAAACCACTTATTAAAAGATTAACCAGTGCTATTATCTTTCGTTTACTCATGATTTCTCCCTCCCTTCACTTCCTCACAACTATCCTTTCCTTTGACTCAGCAATTCATTGCCCTTGATATACAAAAGCACCCTTTATTTGATAAGCGTCATTAACACTTATATTCCATTTTTAAAAACTCAAATGTACTACCATTTGTATTTTGCATAAAAGTCTCAACATCTTTAAAACCAACTTTTCTGTATAAATTTATCGCTCTTTGATTAAAAGTTGCCACTGATAATGTGATTTTTTCAGGTGTGAATTCTGATTGGATAAAATTAATACCTGCCCTTAAAAATCTTGTCCCATTCCCTTTTCCAGTTAAATCTGGTCTCATTCCTAAACCAATATCAAAAATTCTATCAGTAACTTTACTAACACTAAGGAAAGCAACCAGGTCATCTCCTTTTGTTACAGCAAACGTTGCGTTTCCTCGTTCTTCTGGATTTAAAAATTGTTCTAAATCATATCATAAAAAGAATACTCCCCATCATAATGCCAGTTAAACGCGATATCTTCAGCTTGTTCTTGTGTCAAAACACTAAATTTATAAGCCATTTTTATTCTCCTTTATTGTGCCACTTTCCTACCTCAATAGCTTATTAACTTCTAGTTAAATATTAACATAATTTTCAGATAATAATACCAGGTATTTAACCAAAAGAAAAAGGTGATCTTCTTTGACAACCTTTTCTTGAACTTTTATGCGTATTTTTCATTTTTGGTTAGGAAAATGTAATAATAGCTAATTAAAAATAATACTTCCAGTAATACTAAAGCACCCATCATAGAAGTTGCTATCATCGGAGCAAAATTGAAGATAGCACTTATACCAGCCAAGATTAATAAGAACGACATAACGTTTACTAAGTTGTATAACGGCTTTTTATTCGTTTTTGTCGCTAAACTGTCCAGCAGTTGGAAAATAATAATAAATACCATAAACATACCTGCAATAATAAACACAACTCCAACTACAGCTACAATTATCCCTGAAGTAGTTGACATAGCTATCGATAAGGGCGAATTACCTGTTAAATTCAACAAGAAAAAGAAAATACTGTGAGCAATCATAATAATGACATAGGGTTTGACCTTTAAAATTGTTTGCTTCGTTCTCCCCAATTCAATTATCCCAAAAAATATCGAGACATATCCAATGATGTTAGTTATGTAGTAAGTCACTCCGATATCCCAAAAACTTAAATTTGTTTTAAAGAAGACAAAGATTAATCCTACAAAAATATTTATCATTAATAACTTACCTCCTTTATCATTGGCTATCTATAACGTAATCAGCACACTATCTTCCTTTTAAATAGCCCGTATGTGTAAGTTATTTTTCTACACAAGCCATTTAACCTCACTCTATTTTACCATATATTCAAAATTTTTATAATTTAATTTCACCTGTGATTGCCATAGAACTTACAACGTCGCAACGTATTTACCAATTGAGAGATTTATCATATCGTGGATAAAAAGCCTAATTCCTGCCTGTTTCGGGCGAGGAATTAGGCTTTTTACTTTTGCCGGTATAGATCCCAGTGTCTTTGAATCTGGACGATTCAAGGGGACAGTCAATCGTATTACTAAAAGAGGATCTAGCCGACTGAGACATGCCTTATTTATGGCGGTTCGCTCCGCAATCCGTGATGCTCGCAAGCAAAAGACAACGGAAGAAATCATTCCTCGTAACAAGAAATTACGAGCATTTTATGATAAAAAACGAGAAGAAGGAAAGCCTTATAAAGTAGCGATAATTGCGTGTGCCAATAAACTATTACATTGGATTTACGCCATATTGAAAAGCAACTCTACCTTCCAAGATATTGCGTAACTAGTTAACTTAACCAAATACTCCAAAGCCTTCCAATTAAAGAATTCAGGAGGGTTATTTGGCAAGTGCAAAATAAGTATATCACAATTAATTTAAGTTTTTTAGAGAAAAATATTGACAACTATTAGCTGGTTTAGTTGAAGATGAAATAATTTATTATTTATTTATTTCTTCCCACTCACTTAAATACATACGATCTGTTATGTTTTTGGGATTATCTATTTTACAAATAAATTCTAAACTATTACCATCAGGATCATTAAAATGAATTTTAGCGTGTGCATAATCTTCGTGAGGCATAACAAAAGGTTCCACTGGCTTAAATCCAAAAGCCTCTCTAGGTTTATATCCTTTGTTCTTTAACCAAGTTACCGATTCCTTTAGTCCTTGTAATGAAACTTGAAAAGCTATATGTCTTATAGATGGATGGTATTCAAGTTCTACTCTATCGCTTTTCCATAAACCCAACCAACTCTTATCTTTTTCAATCCATAAAAATGCCAACCTATTCTCAACGGTATGATCAAGTTCAAGTCCTAGGTCAGTATAAAACTCTATTGAACGATTTAAATCACTTACTGGTAAATGTGCTTCATATAATCCTTTTATCAATGATTTTCCCCCACAATTCTATAACTTTCAATTTTATTATAACCTTCACGAGATTCTTGTTAAACTAATTCTACCCCTTTAGTTAAATAACTTCAACAAAGAAGGTACTTCTCCTTCTTTAAGAAAAGCACCCGTTACTTTAAGTACATAACTTCACAAATTCCATATTTCTAATAATAACATTATATATATTTGTTTAACTCAACTTCACACTTTTCAATAAAATCATGTAATTCTGGCTCTATATTTACTTTTATTTCCTTTATTATTTGGGACATTAAATAAAGAATATTGTTATTTTCAATTTCTTTATTCAGTGTTCTTTTTGCTAATTTAACTATATTAAATTCAGCCTCTTCATTACCTCTTAAAAAATATTTTAAATTTAAAATCCATAATTTTAGTAAATGATGGTACTTATTAACTGGTACCTCTATCAAAGAAGGAATATGTGGGGTAGCCATAACTTGAATATCAATTAACCAAAATACGGGAAAATCTTTTTGAACAAAAGATATGACGTACTCGTTAGGTAATAGACTTGGACTCCAATCGTAAAATAAAATGTTAAAGTTACTTTGAATTAAACTTGGTAATTCCTTTGCAAATTCTCCATTGTCAGAACCAGAGACATCAATTCCTATATCAATATCCGAATATTCATCATGATTGCCTTTTGATAAACTTCCTCTAAGAAAGGTTCTCTGAACACTCGGATGCTTTCTAAAGAACGCAATTAGTTCGTTTGCTTTATCTATTCTCTTATCACCCATTATGTCACCGTTCCTTCCTTACTTCTTGAATTAACCTATACTGTTACCTTAATAACTTCAACAAAAAGGCAATCAATCCTTCTTGGTTTAACGATTAACGCCCCCGTTTGTTTAATTGCTAACCATTATTCTGTTTAATTTGCTGCTCTTTTTCTTTAAGCAAAACTGCAAATTTTGCAAACAAGATAGGAATAAGTGAAAAGACAATACAAATGGGAACGATTAGAATAGTTAAAGATACAGCATCAACAACGATAGAATAAATTAAACCCACTAATCCACTTACTATTAAAATTACCCATGACGGGAAACGTTTGAATGTGAAGCTAACTAAACCACTTCCTAACATAATCAACATGATTAGTACGAGGAAATGCCACCATAATGTAAAGTAGAAACCTAAAGCCACTTTATCTCCCCCTTATTTAACTCTTCTGCCCCGTTAGTTGAGGTACTCAATATTCAGAATCCTATATGTATTTTAACATAAATATCCAATTATTAGTTTCATCAACAATTAACTACTCCCATAAATTTTAAGATAATAAATCGCAACAAAGTATCCAAAAAAACCTCCGTTCCTATTTTAGAACAGAGGGTTAATAAATGTCGCTATCCACTTTAATGAAATTTACCAACTTTAATATTACTGTACAATAACAACAACGCACCACTCGATACCTGCCAATTCTAACAGTTACACTCTTTACAATATTCCTTTGCATATCTACATTGGAACACTTTCTTCCCTCTTAATTCTTATATTCAACAATATGGATTAAATATTACAAACTAAATTAAATTTCTTTTCTCTACTATGTACAACCAAAATAAACTCCTCCTAAAATCCACCCTTCCAACCCGCATTCCACCGTCCGAGTTAAAATAAAGTTTACCGACGGAACCCCCATTTTTCCACTTTTTCGGTTCAAAAATGCACGTTTTTCCACCTTTTTTCCACTCGTTTTTTCACCTTTTTTTCTGTTTTAAAATAAAGTTCTCCGAAAAATAATGGAGAAAAGAATTGAAGAGGAAAAAAAATATTGGATGTATATTGATTTATTATTGAGTTAAATATTGAGTGGGATATTGGGCAAACCCAATGATGGCAAGGGATATAACAAAAAGAAGAGGGAAGAGGGAAGAAAAAGAACTCTTTTCTCCCCCACTCTTTCATCTATTATCCGAGAAATTATTGATGCAGACCCCGAAATCGGAAATGTTTATTTTAACGGAATCAAGGTTGGAATCGGTAATGTTTATTTTAATTAGGGATTGTATTTTTTAATTAGACAACCGCTGTACAACCAAAATAAACTCCTGCTAAATCTCCCCCCTCCAACCCGCATTCCACCGTTCGAGTTAAAATAAAGTTTTGCTACGGAACCCCCATTTTGATGGATTTCCGGTTCAAAAATGACCGTTTTTTCGCTTGTTTTCCACTCGTTTTTTCACCTTTTTTTCGGAGTTGGAATAAAGTTTTGGGAATGGAATAAGGAAAAATTCTAGAAAAGATAGTGGAGAAAAGAGGGATAAAATAAAGAGAAAATATTGAATGAGTATTGATTTATTATTGAATTGGATATTGGATAAACCCAGTAATGACAAGGATTTAGGAACATAACTGTATTGAAAAGCTATTGGAATAGACATAAAAAACTCGGGCTCCTGATGAGGAAAACCCGAGAAATTATTGGATCTATATTGAAATAAGCAAATGTTTATTACTACGGAATTGGTGTTGGGAGTAGCAAGAGTTTATTTTGGTTGTCAGGTGTTTATTCGTGATCTATAACCGCTGTGCCGTAATATTAAACATCTGATTTTTTCCCCCACCTCAAACCCGCATCCCACCGTTGCCGTTAAAATAAAGTTTTGCTAGGCAACCCCCATTTTGAACGTTTTTTCTTTCAAAAACAGGCACTT
>NZ_JBCPXV010000055.1:0-17870 GCF_039581225.1 Ornithinibacillus proteolyticus
CTTTAGAATCAGTGCGTGGATGTGGTGCGTAAGGGAAAACCATTCAGTGGGCCTTTAAGGCCAAGGCCGGTAAAAGAGGCTTCAAGCCGCAGAGCAAACCACCAGTTCACACTGGTGGTTTTGATTCATAACTACTAAATAGAATGAAAGGAATTTGACTAGTTGAAGACGAGAATATGGTAAAATAATGCTGGTAACAAAAATCTAAGCTATAAGACTGCCTACAACCAGTCGTGATAAAATTGATTATTGAAATCGAAGGTTATGGTATTCAAGTTTTACTTACCGGGAAAAAGTGTTCCAAACAGCAATTGAAACATAACTATTTTCTAGCAAAAGAATTATGTTATGAGATTATGGACCTTCCCAATGTGTTTTGTAGGCTTCATGGTTTTGAACAAATTCCATATGACAATGAAATGATAGTTGATTTTGTAATTGATATCGACACGGAAAGAATTTATTCCCCATCTTATTAAGCTAGCTAATCGAGTAGTGATCAATCTGAAAGGTGCTGGGACTTAGTGAACAATGAAATAGTAAATGGACATCCTTGTTGACAAATTTTCCAATCCGATATACGCTAATATATATTGTAAAAGCATAATTCTAACTTAATTAGGGCTTTAGCATTTTATTAATGTTGATTAATATTGATTAGATGAAAAAGCTTCCTAAGTATAAGAATAAGAAAAATAATTTAAATCGGTATAATTTGATTTAGGCTGATTTTTATTATGAACATAACTTACATCCACCTTAAAAGGTTGCTCTTCAAAAAACTTTATTGAAGTTAGTTGAAGTGAAACCGACAATTATCAAGACTCAATGATAGTAAATCATCATTGAGGTTTTGAAGTTGTCGGTTTTTTTTATTGTAATAATAAGATTAATCATATTAAACAATGGGAGAATTTTTTATGCTAGTTTCACTAAATTCGTTATCATGGTTATCCATATTTCTCATTTTGCTTACTTTCTCTGGGATTAGTGCTCTATTGTTATTACATCCACGAGTACCATTACGTTTTGTTCGCATTCATATAGGTGTTGTTGCTTTACCACCATTGTTCTCGCTATTGGCTCTTTTAAACACTGCTAATCCCAATTTGCATGGTATAGTGGGGCTTTGGTCATTGGACTCCTTAGCTTGGCTAATGGCTTTCTTTGTCCTTTCTATTGGTTTAATCATTCAGCGTTTTTCTGTACGCTACTTAATGGGAGATCGCCATTATCGTAAGTATTTCACGCTTTTTACATTCACTACAGGTGCTGCTTCTATTACATGGCTAAGTGGGGACCTCCGTTTAATGGTTATTTCTTGGGGAGTAACGCTCATCGGTTTAACCTTACTGATAAGGCTAAACAGTAGCTGGAAAGTAGCTAGATCAGCAGCCAGGGTTTCTGCTCGTTTATTTACGTTAAGCTGGTTCGCTCTATTATTCGCAGTGATCTGGCTATTTTATATCACAGGTCAATGGCAGTTATCGGCCGCTCTAACGAATGACAATTTAGCACTACTTGGTGCATGGGAGAAAACGGGGATTAACTTATTGATTGTATTAGCAGTGATAATTCCTGCAGCACAGTGGCCTTTCCAAAGATGGTTAGTCGAGTCAGTTGTCGCACCAACTCCTGTTTCTGCCATCATGCATGCAGGTTTAGTGAATGCAGGTGGAATTATCCTAACTCGATTTTCACCTCTTTTTAATGGTGATGTCGCTTCGATTGTTTTACTCATTTTCGCAAGTATTTCTGTATTGATAGGATCAGGAATCAGTTTAGTGCAAGTGGACTATAAACGACAGTTAGTTGGCTCTACAATTGGACAGATGGGTTTTATGCTTATTCAATGTGCATTAGGAGCGTATATAGCTGCTATTATTCATCTTGTTTTGCATGGGTTGTTTAAGGCTACCCTGTTTTTACAGAGTGGTTCAGTAGTACGTCGTTCCGAGGATTCTCCTCTTATTAATGAAAGGTCCTCCAAATTATGGATTGCAGCTGGTTGGATTTTAGGGTTACTTGTAGCAGTAGCTTTTTGGCTAGTGGCTCCTGGAGATGGGTATCAATTGGTTAGTGCGCTAATCTTAGGCTGGTCATTGTCTATTTCCTGGAAACAGCTTGTTGCTTATGGGAAGGGAAGAATGGGTAGAATTGCTGGCTTCTTCCTATTAGGAGGAGCGGCCTTCGTTTATTTTATCATGCATGACCTTTTCTATGACCTGTTGCATACAACCGTTTTTCATAGTGCTCAACCTCCAATGCTAGTTGTCATCATCGTTGTATGTCTCTTACTATTAGGGACTGTTATCGGTACGCGGATTGCTCGTAATCCTTCTTCTGCTTCCTTCGCCGTACTTTATTTTTGGTTAATTCGCTTAGGTGAAGCAAAACCTAAATCAATAGAAAGTCATCCAAGCTACCTGAAGCTATTTTTATCTGAAGGAGGGAATAAGTGATGGATGCAACATCCGTTTTAACAAAAGAAGTGGAAAATAATAAAGCTATAAATAATGATGGTAACGAACGTGATATGAATGATATGGTTGAATCAGCTAGTCGAGTAATTGCGCCCCTATGGCCTATTTCTAAGTTCGCAGCACGTAATCCTTGGATGGGACTGGAAAATCAACCTTTTCAACAAGTTGCGGACTGGTTAAAAGCTACCCGTGATGTTGATCTATACCCTAGTGCTAATTTGATTCTTGCGGCAAAGAATAATGGTGAGATTGATGAAGCCTTTGTGAAAGAGGGGTTAAAGCGTTGGCTTGATTCCAATTCCTTTCATATCCCGCAGGATGTGAAAGAACGGTTTTGTCATGCAGCATTAAAATTAGACACATTACCTTCAGAACTTTTGACCTCACAAAAGTTGGAGAAATTGGCGAAGAACTTGAACGGACGGAATACAGGTAGTGCCGAAAATGCTCCTGTGCAACCAATAAGTTCACAACTAGAGAATCAAGATGGTGAGAGGTTAGAAACGATTCTTGACCATCATGTCATCAAGTGGTGTAAATTATTTCTTGATGTCTCTCAGGCAGGGTGGACAATGCCACATCGAGAGAAAGGGTTCTATGGTGCATGGCGGCAACTCATTCAATATGACCCGGCACTTAGTAAGAACCAGCGTAAAAGCTTGAAGGATTGGCCGCAAGAAGCATCTATGGCGTTGCAGCATGTATTATCTTTATTAGAAATTCCAAAAGAGAAGATCCAATCCTATTTGGAAGGTCATTTGCTATCACTACCGGGATGGGCGGGAATGATGCTTTGGCGCTCCCGCCAATCGAACGATGAACAGACACTATTAACAGAATATCTAGCAGTTCGTATTTCCATGGAGTACGCCCTTTTAAAGCCTTATTTACCGTTGTCCATGCAACAATTTGAGAAAAAAGCTTCCATTACTACCCTGATAGCAGCTTGGCTTCATTGGGGCGATCTTACCATTGAAGAATGGTCAACGATGTCAGCTGCTGAGCAAGCCGAATATTTATCGTTTGCTTACGAATTTAATGATCATGTTCGCAGAAGGATATGGTTAGAAGCTTGGGAACAAACCTATACAGATCGATTAAGTCAGATGATTCGTTCGACACAACGTAAGATCAACGATAGAAAAAGTGCCTTAGCTCAATTGGCATTCTGTATTGATGTGCGTTCAGAGCCTTTTCGTCGCCATCTTGAAAAAGAGGGTCCGTTTGAAACGATTGGAGTTGCCGGTTTTTTTAACTTACCAATTGCAACAAGTGAACTTGGAAGCAATCATAGTCATCCTTCTTTGCCGATTATACTGGAGCCTGAGCACCGAATAACAGAGTCTGCAGAAGCGAATGAATTTGAAACGTATCAACAACGTAAACAGACAATTAATTCCGTAAGCTATACCTTCAAAGAGATGAAACAGAATGTGTTTTCAAGCTTACTTTTACCTGAGCTAAGTGGGCCATGGCTTAGTCTGCAAACAGTAGCACGTAGCTTTGTGCCAAAAAGTGCAGAGCGTTTCCTTCGTAAGCTACGTAAGACTTGGTTACGGAAACCGAATACGGAGCTTTCGATTAATCATGTTTGTCACACGGAAACAGAGCTACCTATTGGTTTCTCAGAAGAAGAAAAGGTAATGTATGTGCGCAGGGCTCTACAAATGATGGGGCTAACAGAGAATTTTGCTCCATTAGTTGTCATATGTGGTCATGTTAGTCAAAGTATTAATAATCCTTATGCCGCTGCTCTTGACTGTGGCGCCTGTGGTGGTGCTTCAGGCGGATTCAATGCGAGGGTATTAGCAACTTTATGCAACCTTCCAGAAGTAAGAAAGCAGCTATCTTCCTCTGGAATTGAAATCCCAGAGGAGACGGTGTTCGCAGCAGCTGAGCACAATACAACCGTGGATAAATTACAATGGATTTATGTTCCTAAACTTTCCGAAGCTGCACAAGAGGCATTTAATCGTATCGAAGCAGTTATGCCGAAGGTGAGCTATCATGTCAATGCAGAACGTCTAGCACAATTACCTCATCATTCTAAGCCCAAAAATATACAGGCGGAGGTACAGCGGTTTGCGGAAGATTGGAGTGAAATCCGTCCGGAATGGGGATTGGCTCGAAATGCTTCCTTTATCATAGGTCAACGTGAACTAACACAGGAATGTGACCTAGAAGGTAGAGCCTTTCTTCATAATTATGATTGGCAGCAGGATGAAAGTGGTGAGGTCTTAGCTAATATCATTGCAGGACCTGGAACGGTGGCGCAAATGATTAATTTACAATACTACGCTTCAACTGTAGCACCTCATTATTATGGTAGTGGAAATAAAACGACTCAAACCGTTACTGCAGGTCTAGGCGTTATGCAGGGAAATGCAAGTGACTTGTTATCCGGCCTACCTTGGCAATCGGTGATGCAATCAGATTCTGAGGCTTATCATGCTCCACTGCGTTTGTTAATTGTCATTCAAGCACCGAGTGAATATGTAGAGCGATTAATAAATGATGATCCAGCATTCCGGGATAAAATAGAAAATGGATGGGTGAGACTTTCTAGTATTAGCCCAGATGGACATTGGAAAAACTGGTACTAAACGCTCGCATTGAACGATTTTCTAAGCTTTTTTATTCTGTAAGGATTCGGATGTGTTAGGAGATTTTGCTGAACTTATTTTAGAGTTAATTAATTTACGACGGAATGAATAATCCTGTAAGATAGAAAGCATAACATGAATGTTAAAAATTGTATGGAATAGGGCAGTTTTTATTCGATAGGAGTTGTATAGGTATGAAACTATCGAAAGGTTCTTATGAATCTGAGATAAGTAAAGCAATCACACATTGGGAGAAGGACTTTCTAGGCCGCGGATCTGTTTCCGTGAAGACAGATATCGTACGTGATATGATTATTGTAAATCTACAAGGTATTCTAACACCAGCTGAATATGCTGTTTGTGAAACAAAAGATGGCATGCTAACTATAAAGAACACGCGATCAGTACTAGTTGAATCAGGCATTGAAGAGCTTAAGGAAATCGTATTAACTATAACCGGAGAAAAAGTTAAAAGTTTCCATACGGATATCAGTACTCGTACAGGTGAGCGTGTGATGGTATTTAAATTATTTAATGACCTTGAGAAAAATATTACAAAGTAATGATAGTAATTTTATATTTTAATTATTTTAAAAGGTCATGAATTTTTAGCAAGGAAAAGTTGCTTGAAAGATAAGATGCTTTCATTCATGAATTGAATAATTAAGTTAACGTGTGCAGAGTCAAACAAGGCGATCATATAATTGGTCGTCTTTTTTTGTTTACTAATATCGGTAATATTTTTTTGAATTTTGTGTTATTATGGAGAAAATATGTATGAACTTAGTTTAGAGAGAAGATTTTCAAAGTATCATAAAAGATTATAAAGTTTTGTCTAGTGGACAATTTTATCCCCGGCCACACTAGCTGTCATCGGCTGGAGAAGCTATAGATGAGACTTAAAGGAGGGTCAGTACTATGAAGGTTCGGCTAACAGACTATAGTGAGGATTGGTCTCGAATGTTTAAGGCTGAAGCAGAATATCTTAAAAAAATATTTGGCGATTTAATAATCCGATGTGAGCATTTTGGGAGTACCTCAGTTAAGGGGATGAAGGCAAAGCCTGTAATCGACATGATGTGTATCGTAAAAAACATCGAGAAGGTTGATTTATTTCATAATCAAATGAAGTCTCTTGGATATGATGTTGCTGGAGAATGGGGTATTGCAGGTAGAAGGTTATTTCGAAAGGGGGGAGAAAATAGAACCCACCATATTCATTTCTATCAATGGGATAACCCTGAGATTGAGCGACATTTAATTTTTCGAGACTACTTAAGAGCTCATCCTGAAGAGGTAGATAAATATAGTTACTTCAAGGAAAAGTTAGCGCAGCGTTACAATACGACGAATGAATACAGTCCAGCAAAAAAGCAATTTGTACGTGAGATGGAGCAAAGCGCACTCCGTTGGTTTTCTGAGAAAAAGTAGTCTATCTACTCATGTTCTTTATGTTTTACATTCTGGTATAAGAAGAAATGATCATGGAAAAGGTTCAATTACTTGCTATATCATAATTAAGTAGATTATAATTAATTATAGACAGAAAGAGTCTATAATTAAGACCGCGTTAGGAGTAAGTGTATGAAGTATTCTAAAGCAACGAATTATGCGTTACATACAATGGTATATTTAATGCTAGCAGATAAAGGAGAAGCAGTCGGAGTAGAACAATTGGCTAAAATTCAAAAGCTGTCTCCTACATATCTCTCTAAAATATTAACAAAACTCGTTAAGGCTGGACTAATTGAATCAAGTCCTGGTGCAAAAGGGGGTTATCGTATTGTAAAACATTCTCGAGATATTTCATTCCTAAATGTTATTCATGCAATTGAGGGGAAGACCACATTATTTAGTTGTTCACAAGAACATAATGACATTAGTAATGAAAATTGTTTAATTGAAAAGGTAATGATTGAAGCGGAAGAAAAGATGGCTAAAGAATTAGATCAAAAATACATTGTTGATATAGCCAGACAAATAGAAGCTAGTCATCTAATTATGGAGGAATAATAGTATTTTTTTTTGATTTTATTATAGATATTAAGAGTCTTTAATATATGGAATGATGAATAGGAGGAAAATCATATGTTATTAGATTGTGCGATTATAGGTGGAGGGCCAGCTGGTCTTAATGCAGCCCTAGTACTTGCTAGAGCAAAAATGAAGATCAGGTTGTTTGATGAAGATCAACCTAGAAATGCTGTGACACATGAGTCTCATGGATTTATAACAAGAGACAAGATTAAACCAGCTGAGTTTAAACGAATTGCAAAAGAGGAGTTATTACAATATCCCGATATTACGATTGGTAATCAAAGAGTTACTGCTGTAATAAAAGATCATGATTCATTTATTATTCATACAAGCGATCAACAATCTTATCGTTCTAAAAAGGTTATATTGGCTACAGGATTAAAGGATGTACTGCCAGAAATCGAGGGAATATATGATTTCTATGGGAAAAGCTTATTTATTTGTCCATTCTGTGATGGCTGGGAATTAAGAGATCGTAAATTAGTACTGATAACAGAAAATGAGCATGCAATGCATGCAGTAAAATTGATTTATAATTGGAGTAAGGATCTTGTTGTATGTACAAATGGAAAGGAGATCTTTACGAAGGAGCAAAGAGAGTTACTAAGCAGGAAGAATGTCATCCTTCTGGAAGATGAAATAATTGGTTTACACGGTGAGAATGGTTATTTACAGAAGGTATTGTTACGTAATGGAAACGAGATTGAGCGAGAAGGTGGCTTTATTGGTAGCGAGTTAAAACAAGCATCTACCTTAGCAGAGATATTAGGATGTCGCATAAATGAAAGGGGCGGAATAGAAATAGACGCTTTAGGGCGTACGAATATAAAAGGGGTATATGCTTGTGGAGATATCACATTGGGCCCTTCTCAATTAATTCATGCCGCAAGTGAGGGGAGCAAAGCTGCTAGTGGAGTAGTTATGGACCTAGCAAATGAATCGTTCTTAGATGAACAATGAGAATCCTCGCTCTAATCCTAAGTCGTTAGTACTTCTCTATATGCATAGAACAGTAAGGAGGAAAAACAGTGTATTCCTGGAGAGTTACGAAATATAATCCATTATTTAGAAACAGAGATGGAAGTTATCAAAATGACGAAGAATGGACCTGTTTCTCAGAGGTTGGATTAAAGGTAAGTATGGAAGAGTATGTACGAACCGAGCAATTATACATCAATGCCATCTCTTCCTTTATGGAGGATATCGGGTTAGATCATGCCTACTTGCTTGCTTTAGAGCAATGGTCTGATGAAGTTAACAAGCAAAATGCGAAAGAATTTTTATCCAAGATTTGGGTTGGAAAAACAATTAGCGTTCAAGAAATCCAAGCGTTAGCTGGGTTGACATTACGGAACGCTATATGGTGCAAAATTGGCAATAAGAAGGACTTTTATGTTCATTTTGGTAATGATTACTACATGTACATAGGGGCAAGGAAGGACTGTAAAAAGGCGATAGATGAAGTGACACATTCTGGTTTATACGTAGAAAGGTGGGAATCTCCTTACCAATCTACTAGCTGAGTGGTTGTGTAGCGGTTTATTCTATCCTTTATAACATAACCCTGAAATCCTATATCTAGATTCAGGGTTATGTTTGTTTTTTAGATGTCGGAGTTTAAGAAATCTTATTCTCCCTAATCCATTAATCCTTTTTGAAATGCATAACTGGTAAGCTGAACACGATTATCTAAATGAAGCTTGCTTAATATATTTTTCAGATGACTTTTAACCGTATGCTCAGAAATAAATAATGTATTTGAAATCTCTTTATTGGATAAGCCTTTGGCGACTAACTGTAGTACCTCTAATTCTCGGTTGGATAAAGGAATATTCTCTTCCTCTATTGCTTTCTTCTGAGGGAATTCCTTTAGGATTTGTAATGCGATTTCTTTGGACATCGGGACTTCATCCAGAGCAAAGGCTCTTAAATGCTCTATCCATGTGTCGGATTGAATATTTTTCAGCAAATATCCTTGTGCTCCCTTTTTTAGCGCATCAAATAAATCCGTAATATCATCGGATACTGTTATCATAACGATTTTTACAAATGGGAATTTGCTTTTGATTATCTTCGTTGCTTCAAGACCGTTCATCACGGGCATTTTGATATCCATTAAAATAATATCTGGGATTAGTTCTTCGGTCAGTTGAATCGCTTCTTTTCCATTTTTCGCTTCTCCTATAATAAGAAAGTCGTCAAACTCCTCTAAAATTTCCCTAATGCCTTCTCTTGCATGTGCATGATCATCGACAATTAGTATTCGAAAAGGTTGCATCTACATCTCCTCCTTTTTTATTGTAATAATCGTTTCATTTTCAATTCGATTTATGGAAAATTCCCATCCCATATCGGAGGCTCTATTATTGATGATTTGTAATCCGTAGCCTCCATTAGATAGAAGTGCTTCATTGGTGAATCCAATTCCTTGATCTATAATTTGACATATCCAACCGTTGTCCGTTTCCTTTGCATGAATCCATAATTGATTTGTTTTCGCATGCTTGATGACATTCATAACAGCCTCTTTAACACAGGCGAATAACTCAACTTTTTCTTTAGGAGATAATGTACTCTCGTGTATGGACCATTGTAGGTGAACATCTATCATATGATGATTCTTGATTTCTGTAACAAATTGATTAATGGTTTCCGTCCAACTAAATGGTTCTTGATTGGGCGAATATCGTAAATTGGTAATAGCCTGGCGGGTATCTTCATGAATATGCTGCAATGTCTGTTTAATTTTTTGAAAATCTAAATCATGTTCCAGTTGGTTCTTTCTACCGAATTTATTCGTTTTTACCGACAAGAGAAATAGCGACTGAGCAATTCCATCATGAAGCTCTCGAGCCAATTTTTCTCTTTCAATCAGTGCTGCTTTTTTTGCCTTTTCAACTCTTAGCTCTTCCTGCATTCTTTCTAATATCGTGAATAAATGACGGGAAAATACCAATGTAACAATAAAGACTAGGATGGGAGATAGATAATTTCCCATCTCCATGGATATATAGGGGAGAAGAAAATCATGTCTTATATATTCCCATAAGGCAATCGTCACAGTTGGAATTATTAGAATGAGCCATTTAATTTGTTTATACTTCATACGCTTCACCTTTTTATAAGAAATTGTGTCTATATTTTATCATCTACAAGCGTTATGGTATGATAAATCACTCTTTGGAGGTATTATGTTATTCGTGCTATTGTATATATAATATTTTCGAGTGCAGGTTATTAATAAACTGTATTATAACGTATAGTAACACAACTTTAAGGAGGAATTATTTTTGAAACGTATATTTTTTACTATAATAGTGTTCTTTTTAGTCATGTCTGTTTCGAATAGTGTGTTTGCACATTCACACTTAGAAAGTTCCAATCCAGCTGATGGAGAGGTTGTAACAGAGGTCTTGGATAACATTGTACTAGATTTTGATGGTGGAGTTGAACAAGGTAGTATTATTGAATTATCGTCGATAGATGGGCAAGCTATTGATTTAGAAGATATTACGATAGAGGATAACTCATTAACAGCTACGCTAGCTAATCCATTACCTAATGGCGAATATCAAGTGAATTGGAGTATTGTTAGTGCAGATGGCCATCCAGTAGAAGGAGAATTTACTTTTTCGGTAAATGCGCCAGAAACGGAGGAAAGTGAAGATCCAGCGGAAGAACCGTCCGAATCAACAGAAGCAAATGAGGATGATGAGATAGCAGATTCATCTGAACAATCAACTGACAATCAAGAGTCTGTGGCTTCAGACAATGAGGAGGATCAAGGATTATCTTCTACTACTATTGTCATCATTATTCTTCTTATTTCAGTAGTGGCAGGCGGATTAGTCGTCCTTACGAGAAGAAAGAGAGATTAGATGGAAGTAGTAGTAATAATTAGTAAGGTACTCTTATATCTGTGCTTTTCCGTTTTGGTAGGGAGTTTTATTCTTTTACTAGTGCCTAACAAATATCGTCCAGATATAAAAATACAAAAGAGATTCTTACAGGTAAGTGCCATTTCACTACCTGTAATCTCTTTTGTTCCGGTACTTGATGTCATATTATATATAGCTCCACGTTTAGGCTTAGTAGAGTCATTCAAAATCGTTTTAACGACATATACAGTTGGAACTGCTTGGATTTTTACTTTTCTTGGATCTATGTTATTAATTCTGTTAATTGCGATGGCTAAATCAACTGAAAAAAGTGCATTTGCATATTTGGGTTTAGCTATAACAGCTGGGGTGATTGTTACCATCGCATGGTCCAGCCATGCTGGTGCCATTGATCCAATTATAGGTATTACCAGTGACTTTATTCATTTAATGGCGGTTAGTATTTGGGTAGGAATCGTATTAGTGGTTGGTTGGTGTTCACTTAACTATAAGCGCTGGCTACCATTTTTAAGCTGGTTTTCAGTCGTTGCTATTGGCTGCTTAGTTGCGACAGCACTTAGTGGTTTGTTTTTAATGGATATCATGGTAAGTAAGTACACTGACTCATGGATGGTACCGTACGGCCAGGGATTATTAATGAAACACTTATTCCTAATACCACTTATTTTTTATGCGTTGGTGAATGGAATCATCGTAAAATATGCCATAACAAAGAATCCTAATTTCAATCCTATCCCATGGGTACGTTTAGAAGGGTTTATATTACTTATTATTTTTACCATCACATCTATCTACTCACAACAATCACCACCACATGGGAACTATTTATCAGATGAAGCAGTGTCACCATTATTTCGACTATTTCACCCCGGTGTCATCGATGCTAGCAGCACAATTGGTTTTGCGGGTAGTATAAATACAGTCTATTTCTTATTCCTATCCGTATTCTTATTGGGATTAATGGTATGGGCGTTCTACAAGAGAGCATCGATCATTATCTCTCTGCTTTTTAGTGGTTTATTTGTGATGAGTGTATACTTCATGTTAATGCTAACGGTTGTGGTTCGCTAAGCATAGTAAACGCAATAAGACAGTGAAAAATGAACTTTTTCTCCAAAAAAGATCTCGATTTCGAGGTCTTTTTTTAGTTGGAATGTGATTTTTTATTAAATGAAATTGGTGGAGGGTGTCTGTTACTGAAATGGAGAAGGAGAGGGGGAAATAGGAATAGAAAGAGCGCCTCTGTGACCCAAATGAGGAGGGAAAGCAAAAAAGGGGAACAGAGGATGCATCTCTGTAACGTAAATGAGGAGGGAAAGCGAAAAAAGGGAATAGAGAGAGCGCCTCAGTGACCCAAATGAAGAGAGAAAGAAGAAAAAGGGAACAGAGAGAGTGCCTCAGTGACCCAAATGAAGAAAGAAAGCGAAAAAAGGGAACAGAGAGAGCATCTCAGTGACCCAAATGAAGAAGGAAAGCGAAAAAAGGGAACAGAGAGAGCATCTCAGTGACCCAAATGAAGAAGAAAAGCGAAAAAAGGGAACAGAGGGAGCATCTCTGCGACCCAAATGAAGAAGGAAAGCAGAAAAAGGGAACAGATATCCGTTTCCGTTAATAGAGTGGAATATTTATGGTAGTTATTCTAATACAACATAATATTATCTAAATAATTCGAAACTTTCTCCGGTAAAAATCGTAAGTAATCTTGAGGTGGCGATGATGATAGATGAAAAGCTCTTATCCCTTGGCGCTAGTCGGTATGGTATGCAGAAATCTGATTTAAAATTGGTCGGGGGATTTTCAGACAATGTGTTTGAATGTGATAACGGTAGAGATAGCTTTATTTTAAAGTTCTATTTAAGCTCGACATATGAAAAAAGTGCGATTGAGTTAGAATTAGATTGGATTTTATATTTACACCAATCTGGAATGAAGGTAACTGCTCCTATAACTTCTTCTCATGGAAACCTAATAGAGGTGGTTGAGATGAGTAATAAAGAACAATGCTGGATGATTGCATTTGAGAAAGCTAAGGGGAAGATTGTAAATGTATCTGATAAAAGGGAATGGAATACCAACACGTTCTATTTTTGGGGTAAAACATTAGGGAAAATACATTCCGTATCTAAACAGTTTGAGCCAAAGACGTACAAAAGGAGTTGGAATAGCGAATTACTTTTTCTAGAGGAAAATGATGTAAGTGAAGAGATAAAATATAAATGGAATAAGTATATTAATGAGCTTGAAAAACTACCAAAAGATGAAAATTCTTACGGAATGATCCATCATGACTTACACCATAAAAACTTCTATTTGTACGAACAAGATATCATCTTATTCGACTTTGGTGATTGTGTTTATCATTGGTTTGTCTATGATATAGCTATTGTTTTGTACCATGCCTTACAAACGGTTAGTGATGATAATGTAAGAGAAAGAGAGGATTTTGCGATAGTATTTCTCCGTTCTTTTTTGAACGGATATACTAGGGAAAATCGACTGGATCCTCAATGGCTATTAAAAATCCCATTCTTTTTAACGTTTAGACAAATATACTCTTATATGTACTTTTCGAAATACCTGAGTGAAGAGCAAAGAAATAATGGTAAGATAAGGGAAATCCTAAATAATATGAAGGCAAAAATTGAAAATGATATTCCTTTCATAGATTTACAAATTGATAGAATCTATGAAGGTGTTGACTAATCTCATCTTTACTAAGGGGGAAATCAAATTTGTTTGTATCGCGAAGAGTAAAGCTAAGGAAAATGGAAGTAGAGGATATAGAACTGTATCATACTTGGCGAAATGATATGGAGGTCATGACCTCAACGAATCCAGTATTGGATGTATACTCGTTACAAGAAACAAAGGAATTTGTTGAAGGAAATATAGTAATGCCCCATTCTTCTAAAAGCTACATAATCGAGGACAGAGAGTGTACGAAGGCGATTGGAATCACATCGTTAATTAATATCGATCTGAAGAATAGAAATGCAGAATGTATTATCGATATTGGTGAAAAGGACTACTGGGGTAAGGGATATGGTAAAGAAGCGTTAACGTTACTACTTGATTACGCTTTTTTAGAGATGAATTTACATCGCGTATCATTAAGAGTATTTTCATTTAATGAAAGGGCAATTCATCTCTACCATAATATAGGGTTTAAAAAAGAAGGGGTTAGTAGACAGTCTATATTTCGCAATGGTCGTTGGCATGATACGGTTCACATGGGACTACTCCAACAAGAATATAGTTTATGAGTGATGAAGCCATAACATTTTCCTGCAATGAAAGGACATGTATTTTTCTTACTATGAGTCACGTGATGATGATTATTAAATACACAGGAATTTGACTTTCCTACCATAACTAACTATAATACTAACTGTAAAATCGAACGTTAAGGAGGATTATAAAAAAGTGTATTCAGTGAGACTACGTTTCCCAGCTTTGAACCAGTAATTTAATACGGTCAAAGACTCTGTTTTGTGAAACAGAGTAAATTGGGATTAGTCTGCCCTTTTTTATAATCTTCATCATATAGTTGTACCAAATGAGGGAAGGCGGATTTTCTGCCTTTCTTTTTTTGTATCTTTGTATAGTTTACAGATCAGTTAGGTAAGGTTTTAAGAAAAAATGAAATAGATGCTAGCTATTCCCTTTTACTCTAAAATCACAGGCAGATGTCTGTGATTTTTTTCATTGGCAGATAGGCATTTAGAGTCATCAGCAAAAGAAAAACTAACACATTGCTAAAGAATGAGTTAATCCGAGTTTTTCTAATAAAGAAATCATAGGAGGAAGAAGCGATGCAATTATTGTTGTTCTTTTAATATACGAGCTTTGTAGTTAATAAAGCTCGTATCGATTCAGGCTATCGATACGAAATAGTTATATACATTTCGGGAGGTAGCAATATGGAACAAATTTGTTTTGAATTAGAAAATGTAGAAGTGAGTTATTTAGATAAAGAGATTTTGAAGATTGAGCATCTAGCAGTCCATCAATTTAATCGCATTGGCATAGTCGGAGAAAATGGTGTAGGAAAAAGTACCTTATTAAAGCTATTAGCTGGCGAATTTCAACCGACAATGGGAAAAGTGAAGCGGTATGTAGAGTCCGGTTATTTTGAACAACTAGAAGCACCTAAAAATGTTGAAGCAGATCCTAAGTTGCTTAGTCAATTACTCATTCCTAAACAAGGGGATCGATTAAGTGGTGGGGAACAGACAAGATTAAAATTGGCTCAACTTTTTAGCCATTATTATGAAGCTTTACTAATTGATGAGCCGACAACCCATTTAGACAAGGAAGGGATTGCTTATTTACTCGAGGAATTACGTTATTATTACGGAGCCTTAGTACTCATTAGTCATGATCGTGCCTTACTAGATGAACTAGTAACGACTATTTGGGAGATTCGGGATGGAGTGGTAACGGTATATTCTGGGAATTATACAGACTATGCTGTGCAAAAACAGCTTGAACGAGAACAACAACACCAAGCCCATGAACAGTTCTTGAAGGAAAGGGCTCGATTAGAAAAGGCTGCTAAGGAAAAAATGAAAAAGGCGAGTAAAGTTGCTCAGCCGGGTAAAATGACAAAAAGGGAAGCAAATGCGAAGCCTAACAAGACATTTATGACCAAGTCAAAAGGAACCAGTCAGAAAGCTATGGCACGTGCTGCAAAGGCTATAGAGCAGCGAATGGAGCAGCTAGAGGAAGTAGAAGCAGTTCAAGTGGAAAGATCCATAGTCTTTCATTCATCCAAAGCATTAAAGTTGCATAATAAGTTTCCGATAATGGCGGACCAGCTAACAATTTCTGCAGGTGGAAAGAAGCTATTGGAAGAAGTTAGCTTTCAACTTCCACTAGGAAAGAAGATCGCTATCACAGGACCAAACGGAAGTGGAAAGAGTACGTTATTACAACATATAAGGAATTGTGGAGAAGGTTTAACTATTTCACCTAAAGTAAAGTTTGGATATTTCGATCAAATGAGCTACCAATTTTCATCGGATGAAACTGTACTGCAGTATTTGAAAAATCGTTCGGATTATGAGGAAGGGTTTTTAAGAAGTGTACTACATTCCATGCGATTTATAGGAAATGATATCCAGAAAAAAGTGAATATATTAAGTGGTGGGGAAGCCATTCGACTACAGCTTTGTCATTTATTCCTTGGAAGGTATAACGTTCTATTACTAGATGAGCCAACTAATTTTTTAGATATTCGTGCGATTGAAGCATTGGAGCGGTTTGTTAGTTCCTATGATGGAACAATTATTTTCGTATCCCATGATAAGCAATTTATTCAGAACGTAGCCGACTTACAATTTGAGATTGTTGATAAAAAGCTTATATAAAACTAAAGAAGGAAGTCCTTTTAGAGGGCCTCCTTCTTTATGGTTACTTGCTCACAGTTAATTGCTTTGGATCGTTGCCTCCGATTCACTTCGAACTAGTTTAGCTTCAAAACCCATTTTATTAATTCGATTGATGATTTCAGCGATATTTGTTACCTGGTTATGGAACGTGACATTGCCACTTTCTGTCTGATAGTTAACGTTTACTTCGGTTACACCATTTAATTTCGTGAGCGATCTTTCCACTTTTTTAGGGCAATCAGGGCAATGCATTCCTGTTATGGTTATGTAAACTGTTTCCTGCATGTTGTGATTCACCACCTTTATCATCATGTAGAATTTCTCACTAACTACCTATATTAAATACTACTGTCCGGAAACAAACTTTATGAAATGTAATTTTAATGAAAGTCATTTCTTCGCTAGTCGAGTAGAAAGCATGATACCGGATTTATGTATACCTAACATTAGAGTGCCTGCTACTAATGGGTCGTACTTTGAGTGAAAGGGGGACGCCAGTAAATCTAGGGAATTGGAATTGGTTGGTAAGCATAGCAATACTGCTAGCTGATTCAGGTAAGGATTTTGGACACCATCAATAAAGCCACTCAATATAAATAGTGAACAAGCGGGCAGAAGCATTAACATGGTAAGGAGAATGAAGTTTTTCTTTTGTTTCTTGTATAGTCTCTGCCTATGATCAGGTGAAACAATCGGCCACCACAAACTAAAGGAAAGGATAAACAGGAAAAATAAATACATGCTTTGAATCAAAGGAGCCTGAGAAAGATACTCCAATAGAAAAGGTAAATGATATAGTAAAAATAATACGGAAAATAACATGAGGGCTAGTTTTGGTGTGAGAAATAGTTTTCCTATTTTTTGTAACAGGGAAGTTCGGATAGCTCGTGCAAATAACTGTGGGGGAATTCCTACTAATAGTAATGGAGGAATAATAAAATATAATATGCTCATTTGAATCATGTGTAGACTAAGGGAAAGATGGCTGAAAGCGGATAGCGGGCTGCCTAGTATGAGATAGAGTAGACATAAGGATAGGAAAAAGAAAATAGGCTGTTTGTTTACTAGTCTCACATCTGTATATCGTTTTATCAGATAAGAATACAAGAAAGAGATACCGATAAGAAGTACGAGTAATGGAAGATTCCATACTAAATGCCCCAAAAGCAAAAATTCATAATACATGAAATCACCCTTCATGTTGTAGTGTATCAGCTACTTACCCTTACAATATATGTTGGAGATTGCTCATTATATTCATCCATTCCGTCTCATGATGAAGATATAATGAACGTTTCATGCTTAGACAATAGATTCACACTTTATTCACAAGTTAGAGTAAAATGTTTATGGGAGAACATATACCTCATCTTTGGTGTTGAAGTCTTACGACTTCAACACCAAAGATGAGGCCAGCAAGCGGAGCGCGGTAGTAGTATAGAGGCATTTTCAATGAAA
>NZ_JBCPXV010000056.1:0-17794 GCF_039581225.1 Ornithinibacillus proteolyticus
TTGATGTAGTGGTCGGGAAACCAACTATATCTTATCACGAAGAGAGGCCTTTTTTAATTTTAATACCACGCTATAAGCTCTCCGGAACCCCCGGCATAGCCAGGGGTTTTCAAATGACACAAAAAAAATGCGCAGATGATAACCATCTGCGCCAAAACTAATCTATCTATTAAAAAGGGGGTCAATTAGTTATTCTTATTGTACCCCATAAATGTTTCGTCCGTGTTACAGACACGTTAAGATGCTTTTACTTTCAAAATACATCTTATTTTTTCGCTTTAATTTTCTCTTCTAATTCTTCAATATATGCTTGTGCTGCTTGTGCGGCAATTGAACCATCACCAGTTGCGGTTACAATTTGTCTAAGTTTTTTGTCGCGAATATCACCAGCAGCATAGATTCCAGGTATTGACGTTTCCATATTATAATTTGTTACGATATACCCTTCCTCATTCGTAATACCAAGCGTTTTAAATGGCTCACTTAACGGTACCATACCGATATATACGAAAACACCATCCGCAGGCTTTTCATATTCTTCACCTGTATGAACATCCTTCAACGTAACACTGCTCACTTTTCCATCAGGACCATTGATTTTTTCTACTGTTGTATTCCAAATGAAGTCTACTTTATCATTGTCAAATGCACGTTGTTGAAGAATCTTTTGTGCACGTAATTCCTCACGACGGTGAATGATGGTTACCTTGCTTGCAAATTTAGTTAGATAAACCCCTTCTTCAACAGCAGAGTCCCCACCACCAACAACAATCAATTCTCTTTCTTTAAAGAACGCACCATCACAAACGGCACAGTAAGATACACCACGACCACCTAATTCTTCCTCACCTGGGATACCAAGTTTTTTATATTGGGCACCCGTTGCAATAATTAGGGCTTTCGTTTTGAATTGTTTAGAACCAGCATGGATAATTTTGAAATCACCTTGGTCCTCGACACTTTTTATATCACCGTATGCATATTCTGCACCGAATTTTTTCGCATGTTCAAACATTTTATTGGATAGATCTGGTCCTAAAATATGATCATATCCAGGATAGTTCTCTACGTCTTCTGTGTTAGCCATTTGTCCCCCTGGAATACCACGTTCTATCATTAATGTATCCAAGTTAGCACGAGATGCATAAAGGGCTGCCGTCATACCAGCAGGTCCTGCACCAGCAATAATTAAATCATATATTTTTTCTTCGGACATTGATAACGCCCCTTTCTGTTTCTATTCTTGGTCTATATAAAGGGTATAAGATTTACCTTTCCTCGTCTAATTAAATGCTCAAGATTCCCATGGCACTTCCTGTGGTGATAATCGTTGATGCCTTCTACAACCTTCCTCCCATAGACTGAGCGCTTTAGAAGGTTCGCCTAATTGATAGATGGTCATACTATACCAACGATAATAGGAAATGTGACTTTTCACCACTGCTTTATCAAGCATACGAAAACGTGTGAATGCTTCATCATATAATCCTGTTCGAGCTAAGGTCACTGCAATACGTAATTTTTGTTGTTCATGCATTGGATATATATTTAGTAATGCGCGTATATGCTTTTCATATTCCTCCATATAGCCTGTCTCATAGTAAAATACAGCTAAGTTCGTATGGCTATATAAGCTATTTGAGTCTTCCTTAAATAATTCTAGTTCTTTTTCAATTGCTTCTTCTCTTCTACCGGAAAAGAATAGTGCAAACGTATATTCATGGTGTGCTATCTTATGATCTGGAAATAGTAATATCATTTCCTCTAACAAAGCTAAAGCTTTATCCCACTCATTATTTTCTAAATGATGAAAAACGGTTTCTTGATATACGAGGAGTTCATCCTCTTCATCAAGCTCCCACTCATCTTCATCAAGATCATCATCAATTTCAATTAATTGCAATAATGCTTTCGCATCCTCGCTAAAATCACCATCTGGTTCTTTATCAAGATAAGATACTGCAAATTTTTTCGCATCATTTAAAAGTCCCAAATGGGCATAATTATTGGCAAGTAGATAATAACAATCTACATATTGATCTCCTGTAGACTGTAATACATTCGTTAGAATTTGATTTGCTTTATGAAAAGAGCCGGTTTCCGTATAGATGATTGACATTTGACATTGGTATAAAGGGTTATCTGGTGCAGCATCTACCGCCTTGGTGAGCCACTTTAATGCAATGTCAAACTTCCGCTTGCGAAATGATTCTACACCTTTTGCAAAGTAAAAATCACCTGTAGGGATAAAAGGGATAACATTGTTTGTCTGAGCTAATTTATTCTTTTTTTCTACTGGTTGCATGCATATCCCCCTATTTTTTCACATATCGTTGAAAGTATACCATAATTATTTGTGGAATAACATAGTTAGTTTCTGCCTATAGAATGGAAGATTATCTATACTATAAGACCTTATCCAATCCCATATTTAAAACCTTATCCAGAGGTGCTATTCTGCAGGCTCTACCGCTTCTTTCAATAGCCGCTCTAACTCATGTACAAAGTTGATATTCCGTTCCGCCTTAAAGCTTAGCTGCTTCCTCATATAGAGCATCACGCTTTCTTTATGCTCTCTTACCCAATCTATATCAAAGAACAATGCACCTGTTCTTCTAATAAAGAAATCAGTAGGTTTATAGACTAATTCATATTCTAATCCGTAACAAAGCTCGGCAAAAACGACCGCATCGATTCCCTCTTCGTCTGCCTCTAGTTTCCTTGTTTCATATAAGTTAAAGACCTTATCCACATTTGCCCCATATCTCTTCACTAATTTTCTTGCGATTTCTTCCGCAATACCTAGCTCTACACCTTGCTTTACTTTACCCTTCATAAATTGTTGGAAGCCTTTGGACCCATTTACCTCTCCACCAGAAATAGGTAATGTCTTTGTTTCAGACTGCGAATAGATGATTCCAAGCTCATCTTTTAATTGGCTTACGACTGTATCTACTGCTTGCTCAGCCATTTTCCGATAACCGGTCAATTTTCCGCCAGCCATCGAAATTAACCCTGATTTAGAAATAAAGATTTCATCCCTACGTGAAATTTCCCCAGGCTTTTTTCCATCTTCCGCAATTAAAGGCCGTATTCCTGCCCAACTTGATTCTACATCCTCCTCCTTAACACGCAGGGAAGGAAACATATAATTTATCGCCTCCAATATATAGCCACGGTCCTCTTTCGTCATAGTTGGATGGGCTATTTCCCCTTTATAAGTTGTATCGGTTGTTCCAACATATGTTTTACCATCACGAGGTATAGCAAATACCATCCTTCCGTCCGGTGTATCAAAATATACCGCCTGTTGTAATGGAAACCTCTAGTGAGAAAACACAAGATGGACCCCTTTTGTTAAATGAAGATGTTTGCCATGTTTGGAACCATCTAGCTCACGCAATGTGTCTACCCATGGACCGCATGCATTTATAATCTTCTTTGCATAAATATTATGAATGTCACCAGTTGTTTGGTCCTCTGCCTTTACACCGATAACCTTGCCATGATCATCATAAATAAAAGAAGTAACTTTTACGTAATTGATAGCATGGGCACCTTTCTCTACAGCCTTCTTGATAACTTCTATTGTTAATCGCGCATCATCTGTCTTATATTCCACATAGTAGCCCGCTCCTTTTAACCCATCCTTTTTAAGCAATGGTTCCAGCTGTAGGGTCTTTTCCGGTGATAGCATCTTTCTTCGTTCGCCCCGTTTTACGCCTGCTAAATAATCATAAACTCTAAGACCGATATTCGTTGTAAAAGGCCCAAACGTTCCTCCCTCATGAAATGGTAGAAGCATCCATTCAGGAGTTGTAACATGTGGACCATTTTCATAAACGATGGCACGTTCTTTCCCGACCTCTGCAACCATCCTTATTTCAAATTGCTTTAAATACCGTAATCCTCCATGTACTAACTTTGTCGAGCGGCTGGAAGTACCCGCAGCAAAGTCCTGCATTTCTAATACCGCCGTCTGTAGTCCTCGTGTAACTGCGTCTAAAGCAATACCGGAACCTGTTATCCCGCCACCAATAACCAGTAAATCTAGTTCTTTCCTTTTCATCTCTTCCATAATTTCGTTTCGATGCAAACTTGAAAAATACCCCATTACCGGTTCCCCCTTTTAAATTGTATTACTAGTTCATACTATTAGTTCGTCTGTTACGTTTAGAATGGCGAATAGAAAAAACAAAGAAAAAGTGAAAAACCCCAAACATCTTTAAAGTTATTCTTTAGATGTTTGAGGTTTTCTTATTGACTGTTATCGGAAAGAGGTGCTTGCTGGCGCTTCTCCATCTCTTCTTTTGTATAAATAAGCTTCATCGGATTACCACCAACAAAAGCACCTGCAGGCACATCCTTATGTACTAATGTACCCGCAGAAACAATTGCGCCATCGCCAATTGTAACACCAGGAAGAATGGTACTATTGGCTCCTATCATTACTTCATCGCCAATCCGCACTTCACCAAGACGATATTCTTTAATTAAATACTCATGAGCTAAGATTGTTGTATTATAACCAATAATGGAATTATTCCCAACCGAAATCTTCTCTGGGAACATGATATCCGGCATCACCATGAGCGCAAAAGCGGTATTCTTCCCAACTTTCATGCGTAAAAAGACACGGTACAACCAATTTTTCATGCGTAAAAAAGGTGTATATCTAGCAACTTGAATGACGATAAAATTTTTAACAACCTTCCAAAAGGATACGGTTTTATATATTTGCCAAAGGGAATTATTCTCTTTAACAGAATGGCGCTCTGTATTTCTCATTTCTTACACCCCAATGATTTCTAATAAATCCTTCATATCCTGTAACATATAGGTTGGCTTACATTGATTTAATACTTCTTCTCCCTTTAATGACCAAGCTACCCCAGCAGTAAATACTCCTGCATGTTGACCTGACTCGATATCATGGGTATTGTCTCCTACCATTAATGTCGTATTTGCTGCTGCATGAAGATTCTCCATCGCTCGTAGGACTGGCTCTGGGTGTGGCTTAGCATGGGTGATATCATCTAATGCAATAATCGTATTAAAATAGTCATAGATTCCTGTCAATTTCATTCCTCTTATTGCCGTTTCCCGCATCTTTGTTGTCACAATTCCGAGCTGTACGCCATGTTTTTTTAACGCTTCTAAGGTTTCCTTAACATGGGGAAAAGCTTTTACATAGCTATCATGATGTGCCAGGTTATGTTCACGGTATGTTGTAATCATCGCCTCTGCTTTATCTAAATCAATCTTTTCAAATGTTTCTTTAAGTGGTGGTCCGTTAAAGCTAACAATCTCTTCATGGGTAAATTCCAATCCAAATTGTTTGAATGTGTGGTAAAAAGACTCATTAATTAGATCATTTGTATCAATTAATGTTCCGTCTAAATCAAATAGTATGGTATGAATGTTCATCGGTGATTTCCTTTCTCTTTCGCTGGTCCGATCGGTTCCAAAAGTATGCAATCGTCATGGTTAACACGATTGCCGTCACGAGCCTCATGACTAACAACGGCCATACAGGAATCCCTAAAGGAATGAAAATTAACGTGTCCTCCACTACTGCATGGCAAGATACTAGGAAAATTAACGCTAATGTCATATCTTTTTTGGACACGCCATCTTCCTTGACTGCTTGGATCATTAATCCTGCACCATAGGCAAGCCCAATCGTCAGTCCAGCTACTAAGGTCATGGATGTATTTTTTTCCATTCCTAATAGTTTTGTAATTGGGGCAAAGCCATTGGAAAGCTTTGTTAACCAACCTTTTTCTCGCAAATATTGCATTATAATCATCAGTGGTATAACGATTATAGCTAGCTGCAAGACAGCAATAAACGCTGTCGTTACACCATGTAAGCCTATTTCTGTCCAACCAGTTAAGTTGGTCGTTTCCTTCGAAATGAATCCGTACTGGGCTATTTCTCCGCCACCATTCCAAACCAAATTAATGACTATCGCTGCAACTAACGCAAGCCCAATACGAACACCAACTATAATCCACCATTTAATTCCTACTTTGGAAGCAACCGCAGACTCAATGATAAGGTTATGAGAGAACGATAGCATAATCGCCATAATAAATACTTCTTTCACTGTAAAGTCAAAAGAAATTATGGCTGCGATACCAGCATACAAATTCAAGACATTCCCTAGTACGATCGGTACAGCTGCTTCCCCTGACAGTCCAATCAAGCCCATTAAAGGACTAATTTTCTCAATAACCCAAGGTAGTACAGGAGTAAATTGCAGGATAGTAATAATTAAGGTTATTGGAAATATAACCTTCCCTAAAGTCCAGGTTGTCTGAAGGCCTTGTTTAAGACCTCGTAAAAATATACCAGACATCTACTGCTTCCCTCTCTCCAAAGCTATTATTTTTTCTTCTTAGGATTCTTTTTCTTGCCTAGATTTTTCTTTGTTTCCACATCTTGATATCGCTCTTTAACCGTTTTATAGCGATAAATAATAAATACAATCGCACCAACAATTAATAACACAGAAAGGAACTGTGCTGTTCGTAGGTTACCTACAATATACAAGCTATCTGTACGCATTCCTTCGATGAAGAAGCGACCAACAGAATATGCTGCTAAATAGGTTAAGAATACGGTACCGCGGATAGGGTTTCGTCGACGTAACCACAGCAATAAAACAAGAACTACAATATTCCATAACGATTCGTATAGGAATGTCGGATAATAATAGGTCCCTCCGATACACATTTGATCCATAATAAAATCAGGTAGTAGCGAATAATGTGTATCGATTACATTTTGGCTCATGATTGGGCCGCCATGTGCCTCTTGGTTCATGAAATTTCCCCAACGTCCAATTGCTTGCCCTAAGATTAAGCTAGGTGCTGCAACATCTGCTAATTGCCAGAATGGAATTTTTTTCACACGAGCAAAAACGATTGCTGTTAATACGGCACCAATTAATGCTCCATGAATGGCAATTCCACCATCCCGAATTGCAAATATCTTCCACCATGGTTCCCCTACATAACGCTCCCACTCGAAGATTACATAATAGATCCTTGCAAATAGAATGGAAATCGGTATTGCAAAAACTACTAAATCAACAAATAAGTCTTTCTTCAGTCCAATCCGATCCGCTTCCCTCATAGCAATATAGAGACCTAGAAAAGCCCCCGTTGCAATAATGACCCCATACCAATAAATTGGTAAAGAACCTAATTGAATGAAAACGCGATCGAGAAATGGTGCATCACAACTCATACGCTCACTCCTGTTCCTTCTCTTGTACAATCATTTTTGATAATCGTTCCGAAAACTCTTCAGCCGCATTCACACCCATACGCTTTAAGCGGAAGTTCATTGCTGCTACTTCAATAATAACCGCCAAGTTTCGTCCTGGACGAACGGGAATGGTTGCTTTCGGTAATTCCACATCCATTATTTTCATCTTTTCTTCGTCTAATCCTAATCTGTCATACTGCTTCTTCGGATCCCAAATTTCCAAGTTAATTATCAATGATATTTTCTTATTACTACGTACGGCACCTGCTCCAAATAACGTCATCACATTAATAATCCCAAGACCACGGATTTCTAATAAATGCTCAATTAACGGTGGTGAGTTACCAATGAGCGTATCATAATCCTCCTGGCGAATCTCGACACTATCATCCGCAACGAGACGATGTCCCCTTTTCACAAGCTCTAATGCGGTTTCACTTTTACCAACACCACTCTGGCCAGTAATGAGAACACCTACACCATAAATATCCACTAACACGCCATGAATTGCCGTAAACGGTGCAAATTTTGCCTCTAAGAAGTTTGTTAATCTACTGATAACCCTAGTTGTCTTCCTCGGAGAATGTAATATAGGAACACCGGAGTTATTTGCTGCATCAATCATTACCTGAGGAATAGTCATCCCTCTTGTAACCACAATACCAGGAGTAATATCCGTACAAATCTTCTGCATACGGTCCCGCTGTTCTTCTTGACTCAAATCAAGAAAATAAGTCATTTCTGTTTTTCCAATTAATTGAAGTCTTTCTTTCGGATAATACTTAAAATATCCCGTCATCTCAATGCCCGGACGAGAAATATCACTCGTTGTAATTTCCCTATGTATGCCCTCTTCTCCAGCGACTAACTCTAAATTGAAGTTTTCGAGCAAATCCTTCGTACGTACAATTGTTGTCATTTACTTTTCCTCCATCAGAAGTCCTAACTGCTTCTAATTGTAGCATATTTTCATATGTGGAAGGAAAAAAGATGTATCACCCAATAATTGAAACCCAAAGAAAAAACATCGGTATCACTCCGATGCTTTACATAATTTATTATGAAGTTAAAGTATCTTTTACTACTCTGTTAAGAAATAAATTGATAATGGAAAGAATAACAGCAGCTAAAAGCGCTGTACCAAATCCATCGATTACAAAAGAATCCCCCATCACACCTTGTGTAATCATCAATGTCAACGCATTAATAACAAACAAGAATAGCCCTAATGTTAAAATTGTAAAAGGTAACGTAAGTATGATTAAGATAGGCTTAACCACTACATTAAGCACTGCTAAAATTAACGCTGCTAACAAAGCAGTACCAAATCCCTCCAAATGGAAGGAATTAAACAACTGCGCAACCACAATTAAAGCAACAGCATTCAAAACTAAGGATAAAATTCCTCTCAAAAACAAAACATCCACCACCCTTCATATCCTCACCATTATTCTATTCTATATAAAAATCGCTTCTCTTTCTAGTAGTTGTCCTCTTTTATAGTTTATTAATGGAAGTGGGAAATATGAATGGAATTGTGGGGAGGGGGTGGTGGGGCTTATGGGATTTGGGGTTGGGGGGTGGGTGGATATTGCTGTGGGTTGGGATCATGTACTTCAAGTTTGGGCGCATTTTTCTCGGACTTGGGCTCATGTTCTTTCGGGGTGGGTGCATCTTTCTATGATTTGGGCGCATGTGCTTTCGGGGTGGGCGCATCTTCCCCTGGGTTGGGATCATGCACTTTAAGTTTGGGCGCATCTTTCTCCGACTTGGGCTCATGTGCTTTCAAGTTGGGCGCATCTTCCACGGACTTGGGCTCATTTACTTTCGCGTTGGGCGCATCTCCCCAACATTTGGGCGCATATACTTTCAAGTCGGGCGCATCTCCCCAACATTCGAGCTCATGTACTTCGAATTAGACAAAAATCCCCTGCACCAATTGCAGGGGATTCTTTTAATATTTCCAAATATAAAAGGATTCAAAGCCTAGACGCTCTTTGGCTTGTTCTTTTAGATCGTCTGTCATGTCGTCTGATTGATTCCAGCTGCGAATAACGCCGCTAGCTTGGGATTGGTGGCAGAGAATTGCTTCCATTTTTTTATCAAAATTATTGCGTACATCATTGATAACATCTGGCTTTCCTAAGTCTTCTACATGTGTTCTTGTGATGGCCTGCGCCCAAACTGTTGGACGCTTTTCTGGATCCATTAACCGAACTGCTTCCACGGCAGCAGCACCTAGTGCATTGTGATCTGGGTGTACTGCATGATCTGGGTAATGGGTAATGACAAGTGTAGGTTCAATTTCTTCTAAAATCCCTTTTAGGTGCTGAGCTACTTCATTACGATCCTCGTACTCTAGGGTTTTATCTCGATAGCCAAGAAGACGTAATTCCATATCTAAAACTTTACAAGCTTCGGTAATTTCTTTTTTTCTAATCTCGGGAAGGGTTTCACGGTTAGCGAAAGTTGGATTTCCCATATTTCGTCCCATTTCACCTAAGGTACCACAAAGATAGGTTACTGGTACCCCTTGTTCACGAAAATTCATTATCGTCCCAGCTGCTCCGAATGATTCGTCATCTGGATGTGGATAGATAACAACAACATGTTTATGCTTTTCCATTTTGTTAAACCTTCTTTCTCCTACCATTTAGTAATGAAACGGTGTTTCACTAATTTGTAATGCAACCATTAGACGGCCTTCACGATCGTGGCCTGCCATTAACAGTTTTTCATCCTCGTGCATAGTCCACTCTGTTAGTCCCTCTGCATAAATCCAACCGATATCCATCTTCAAACCAGCACGATAGGATTTACCATCACCAACAATTTTGGCTTGATTAAAACGTACCTTTGTATTGCGAATATAAACACCAACATTATATGCTTTCTCATTAACATGACTAGCGTATGCGCCATTTGTTGTTTCTAAATGAATATAAACATCTTTTCCAACAAAGCTCTCAAGCTTTTCTTGGACTTTATCAAGCTCAATCGGTTTCATCAGTCTTCCTCCTTACATTTCTACTTTTTACATTACCGAAACGAACAAGTCTCGTCAAAATATAATGATTTAGGGACTAGGCAAAACTTTCCTATTTAAGGAAAGTTTTGTAATTTATTGCCTTAAATCTATGGCGAAACTTGTCAAATATCGTCGAACTCTCCCAATAATACAAGAATTAGTTAGTGATACAATAATTATGTAACATAATTCTATTAAATGAGGAGTGGTTTATTTTGAAAAAGAAAAAGAAAGTAGCGATTTTATCTAGTACCCTATTAGCAACAGTTTTAGTTACCTCACCTGTGTCCGCATCATCAACAACCTTAGAAGACAGTATTAAAGATTTTGATTATGAAACTGTAATAAACACCTATTATTCTAGCATTCCAGAGGAAGTTAAAAACATAAAAGGTGATACTAAAAAGGAGTTTAATAAAGAATTCTTAACAGATGAAGAAATCAATCAGATTACACCTGATATTATAAAATCTGTTTACAATAAAATTGAAGAAAACCCTAGATTTAACAGTTTTAATGATTTGGGGACTAACAAACTCGTTGCAGATTTATTTAGAGACGAAATTAAAAATTCCGAATCTGGAATTGGATTAAATTGGAGCCTTCCAGGTTACGACAATCTAACAGATGAAGAAAAAAAGCTTGCTAAAAGCCATCCTCTTGAATTCGCAAAATATGCCGACGCTGCATTATATGCAACATCTGTAGCTGAGGATTATTATGCGCCTAGCGAGTTGTATCAAGGAAATGGAGATGCATTTAGACTAGTTTTTGGAACGCTATTATGATAAAAAGGTTTAATGGTACACTTTCAGATAGAGTTGAGCGAGTTCATATATGGACAGACGCTCATGAGTCTGAATCATCAGGAGTAGATAAAGAGATGGATTTAATTAACAATGAAATTGGACGGTACTATGGTTATCTAAATTATACAAAGAGTAATCAATATATTATTGACGGTCTACGAGAAAATGTAAGAAATCGTGGACTAGTAAGAATTGTTAACGGTGAATTAGTGGCGACAAATGCCTGGAATGGTTGGGTTTGGGAATAAAGTAATCAACACTATAAGAAATAACTCTTTACAGCAATATAGGGACTTAGAAAGATACTAATTTTACAACTATATTATAAATAGTATAGGGGAGAACACCATATTACTAAAGTCTAGTATATACTAGCCATAGTATTATGGTGTTCTCCTTTTTATCGACAATTGAAATCTTTACTACAATAAAGAAATTCTATTTTATCTTTCAATAATTATTAAATCATCAGACGGAGATAAATAATCCTTTTCCCCTATTGTTAAATTAACACCTTGATGTTCCACTTCAACATATTGGACCACCTTTTCTTCGTTCATAAAAACTAACAAATATATATCGTCTCTCATTCTGATATTACTTGAGTCATTAAATTTAACGCCCAAATATTTTTCTATTTCTTCTTCGGAACTATAGGGTGTAAAGAGGAATGCTTTTTCCCACTCAAAGTCAGTTAAAGATTTGAGGCTTATTTCATTATTACTTACATCCACTATGGTTGAATGGATAGATTCCCCTAATTCTGTATTTTCTTGTACATTACTACATCCAACTATTAACAGCGATAGAATTATAATACCAACAAATATTTTTTTGATAATTATTCTCTCCATTCAATAATTACAAATACCCTCATTATTTTTTATTTTTCTATATTTTCTTTTACATTCTAGCACATAGCTGAATTAATCTCCATCCGACTATTGTCATAACTTAAAGCTTACGAACAAATAATCCATGATGGTTTTAGTTCAAAAGTAATTCTAGTTCAGCGACCATAAAAAGGACGTCCCACCTTCATGAGACATCCTTCGCTTTTCGTTATTTTGCACTCATCTCTTCTTTAGCTTGTAATCCTTGTTCTTGCCTTTTCTTATCGCGCTCTAATACTGGCTTTAAATAGTTTCCAGTATAGGATGCTTTATGTTCTGCAATTTTTTCAGGAGTACCTGTTGCAATGATCTGACCGCCACCTGCACCGCCCTCAGGTCCGAGGTCAATTAAATAGTCGGCAGTTTTAATTACATCTAAGTTATGTTCAATGATCAGAACCGTATCACCATTATCAACTAAGCGCTGAAGTACTTTTAACAGTCTACTAATATCATCGACATGTAATCCGGTTGTTGGTTCGTCAAGAATGTACATCGTCTTACCATTGGAACGACGATGCAGCTCACTAGCCAGCTTCACCCGCTGTGCTTCCCCACCAGATAAGGTTGTAGCAGGCTGCCCAAGCCTTACATATCCTAGCCCAACATCGACAATGGTCTGAAGTTTACGCTTAATCTTTGGTATATTATTGAAAAATTCTAATGCTTCTTCAATCGTCATGTCTAATACTTCTGCGATGCTTTTTCCTTTATACTTTACCTCTAATGTTTCCCTGTTATAGCGACTGCCATGGCACACTTCACAAGGGACATATACATCTGGTAAAAAGTGCATTTCGATTTTGATGATTCCATCACCTTTACAAGCTTCGCAACGGCCACCCTTTACATTGAAGCTAAAACGCCCTTTTTTATAGCCACGGACTTTCGCCTCATTAGTAGAAGCATATACGTCACGGATATCATCAAATACTCCTGTGTAGGTTGCTGGATTAGATCTAGGTGTTCGGCCAATAGGTGATTGGTCGATATTGATTACTTTCTCTAAATGCTCTAATCCCTTCATTTCCTTATGCGCACCTGGTATTTGTTTACTGCGATTCAGTTCTCTCGATAATGATTTATAGACTATCTCATTAACAAGTGAGCTTTTTCCTGAACCGGAAACACCAGTGACGACATTGAATAGACCTATTGGAATTTTTACCGATACATTCTTCAGGTTATTTTCCTTCGCTCCTACTACTTCTATAAAACGTTTATCTGGCTTTCTTCTCGTAAGTGGTACAGGAATATACTTATTACCAGATAAATACTGTCCTGTTAACGATTTTTCGTTATTCATGACTTCTTCCGGTGTACCGCTAGCCACGATTTGTCCACCATGCTCACCAGCACCTGGACCAATATCGATTAACCAATCAGCTGCTAGCATCGTATCCTCGTCATGCTCTACAACTATCAACGAGTTATCTAAATCACGCATCCCTTTTAATGCCTCAATCAATTTATCATTATCTCGCTGGTGAAGCCCGATGGATGGTTCATCTAGAACATAAAGAACCCCCGTTAGAGCCGAGCCGATTTGGGTAGCAAGCCGAATACGTTGTGCCTCTCCACCAGATAACGTTCCAGCAGTACGGGATAATGTGAGATAATCTAGTCCGACATTATTCAAAAAGTCTAAACGATTATTAATTTCCTTAATTAGTAGCTTAGCAATCTGTTTTTCTTTCTCACTAAGCTCTAATTCTTGGAAGAAATTCATGGCATCTGTAATGGAAAAGTCTGTAACATTGCTAATATGCAATCCATTCACTTTAACCGCTAATGCCTCTTCTTTTAAACGATGCCCCTTACAAGTTGGACAATGCTTCTGAGCCATATACTTCTCTAGACTTTCACGAACATAATCAGAAGAAGATTCTTTATAGCGTCGTGCAATATTATGGATGACACCCTCAAATTCGATCAGCCCATTACGTGTATGACCAAAATCGCTCTTAAAGTAGAAATGAATCTTCTCTTTCCCACTTCCGTAAAGAATCTTATCCATCTGTTCTTTTGGAATATCTTTTACTGGTATATCCATATCAATATCAAAATGGTCACAAACACTTTTCAGAAGCTGTGGATAGTATTGGGAACTAACCGGCTCCCATGCAGCAATCGCATGTTCATTTAATGTTTTATTCCAATCCGGAATAACGAGATCCACATCGACCACAAGATTCGTACCAAGTCCATCACATGTCGGACAAGCTCCAAAAGGACTGTTGAAAGAGAATAACCTTGGTTCTAGCTCACCAATAGAAAAACCACAGATTGGACAAGCATGATTCTCACTAAAGATTAGCTCTTCTTCTCCCATGACATCAACTACTACTTTACCTTCTCCTAGATTCAATGCCGTCTCAAGCGAATCACTTAATCTTGTTTCGATACCTGGTTTCACGATGACACGATCGACTACGACTTCAATCGTATGCTTTTTATTTTTTTCTAGCTTAATATCCTCTGTAACCTCACGCATCTCTTTATCCACACGAATCCGAACAAAACCTTCTTTTTTCAGCTTTTCTAACACCTTAATATGTTCACCTTTTCTACCAGATACAACAGGCGCTAGGAGCTGCATTTTCGTTCTTTCTGGGTATTCCATAATACGGTCTACCATTTGTTGAACCGTTTGGGAAGAAATTTCGATACCATGATTTGGACAAACTGGACGTCCGATTCTTGCAAATAGCAATCGTAAATAATCATATACCTCTGTTACCGTCCCAACCGTTGATCGTGGATTTCTACTAGTCGTTTTTTGATCAATCGCAATGGCTGGAGATAATCCATCAATCGTGTCCACATCTGCCTTTTCCATTTGTCCTAAAAATTGACGAGCATACGCGGACAAAGACTCCACATAGCGTCTTTGCCCCTCCGCATAAATCGTATCAAAGGCTAGCGATGATTTACCGGAACCAGATAGACCCGTTACGACTACTAGCTTATTTTTAGGTATGGATATATCAACATTTTTCAAGTTGTGTGCCCTTGCACCTTTAATATCAATCGTTTTACTTGGCATTCATCGGTCATCCTTCCGCTTTAAGTTCAAATAGTATATCTCTTAATTCAGCAGCCTTTTCAAAATCAAGCGCTTTGGCAGCCTCGCGCATCTCTTTTTCCATACTTTCGATAACCTTTTCTCTTTCCTTCTTCGTTAATTTGGCTAGGCTCTTTGTCTTCGTTTCATAGCCTGCCTCCTCCTCCGAAGCTACTGTCGCCCTTATGACATCACGAACATCCTTTTTAATAGTTGTCGGTGTAATATGATGCTTCTTGTTGTATTCCATTTGGATTTTACGGCGTCGCTCTGTCTCATCGATTGCTTTTTGCATGGAATCCGTAATCTTATCCGCATACATGATTACTTGGCCATTTGCATTACGTGCAGCACGACCCATCGTTTGGATTAGGGAGCGCTCTGAGCGTAGGAAGCCTTCTTTATCCGCATCCAAAATAGCCACCAAGGAAACTTCTGGAATATCTAACCCTTCACGAAGTAAGTTAATTCCTACAAGCACATCATATTTACCTACGCGAAGATCACGAATTACCTCAATTCGTTCAAGGGTTTTTATTTCACTATGCAAATAAGCCACTTTAATACCAATTTCTTTCAGATAATCGGTTAGGTCCTCTGACATTTTCTTCGTTAAGGTCGTCACTAATACGCGTTCATTCTTTTCTGTACGAGTATTTATTTCTGCAATTAAGTCATCGATTTGTCCATCGATTGGCCGAACCTCAACTTTCGGATCTAGTAAACCTGTAGGGCGAATAATCTGCTCGGTCATCTTAGGAGTATGCTCTAATTCATAAGGACCCGGTGTTGCTGATACAAAGATAATTTGATTTACTTTTTTATCAAACTCCTCGAACTTCAATGGACGATTATCTAAAGCAGAAGGCAAGCGAAATCCATGATCCACAAGGACTTGCTTTCTTGCCTGGTCACCGTTATACATACCACGAATTTGTGGTAAGGTGACATGGGATTCATCCACGACGACTAAGAAGTCTTTCGGAAAATAATCTAATAGCGTATATGGTGTGGCACCTGCTTCTCGTAAGGTTAGATGTCTCGAATAGTTCTCTATCCCAGAGCAAAAGCCCATCTCACGCATCATTTCTAAATCATAATTGGTTCGTTGTTCTAGTCGTTGTGCTTCTAAAAGCTTATTCTGTCCACGTAACTCTTCCAAACGCTCTTCCAATTCTTTCTCAATATTAGCAATCGCAAGCTTTAATTTTTCCTCACGTGTAACAAAGTGGGATGCTGGAAAAATGGCTACATGTTCACGGTCACCAATAATTTCACCGGTTAAAGCATCCACTTCACGAATTCGATCGATTTCATCACCGAAAAATTCAATTCGAATACAATGTTCTTCCCGTGAAGCTGGAATAATTTCAACAGAATCTCCACGTACACGGAACGTTCCACGCTGAAAATCAATATCATTGCGTGCATATTGTATATCGACTAAGTCTCTAAGTAATTGGTCACGGTCTTTTTCCATTCCCATACGAAGTGATAACACTTGTGCACTATATTCTTCTGGATTACCTAATCCATATATACAAGATACACTCGCCACTATTAACACATCATTTCGTTCAAAAAGGGCTGATGTCGCCGAGTGACGTAGTTTGTCAATTTCATCATTTATACTGGCATCTTTTTCAATAAATGTATCGGTGGAAGGAACATATGCCTCTGGTTGATAATAATCATAATAGCTTACAAAATACTCCACTGCATTATTCGGAAAAAACTCCTTAAACTCACTATATAATTGACCAGCCAATGTTTTATTATGCGCAATGACTAATGTTGGACGGTTAATTTCTTTTACCACATTGGATACGGTAAACGTCTTACCCGTACCTGTCGCTCCAAGCAATGTTTGATGGCGCTGCCCTGCAAGCACCTTCTCTACTAATTCTTTTATAGCATTTGGTTGGTCTCCCTTTGGCTCATATTTTGAAACCAGTTCAAACTTATTATGTTCCATTGTCTCCCTCCGTCCTTAACCTTATTTCAGTGTACCATATTCTACCACTATATATTATCATAAAATGCGAACTAACATTCGTTTTTGCTCTATATACATACTACCTATTTTTCCCTAAGTATTCAAGAATTTAGACAGGGTGACATCGTATAATTGAATTATTCTATAAAAAAGCCGAACTACGCTAAGAAGTCATGAATTGAAATCTAAGTAGTTCGGGTTCTTTAAACATATGTAATTATTCGCTTCTGAATAGTGTTGTCACGGTGTATTGCATTAACTAATTCTTTAACTACATACTACGCACTCATTTTTCGATTATTGATAAATAGGAAAATAAAGTAGCTTACTACTAAAATAATTATATATAAAAGTTCCGGAAAAACAAAAGAAGCATCCGTTAAGCGTTCATCGTGCAAATTGAATAAATCCAAAAGAAAATTCGTTAGTAAAAATAACAGTATAGTAGTCCAGCTTTGCACAATAGACTTTTGTTTAATAGCCTTCTTTCTTTCATCATCATGAGGTCCTACATAACTTTCATTATTTCCTGTAAAAAACCCTATCAACACAATACATACAATAGGAATTATGACTAACGTAACGAGTAGTTTCATTCTGTATCCCTCCCTCAATAAAGTTAATTTTTCTTCCAAATACTCGCGTATTCTCAATATTTTATAAACACTAGTTAGTTGACACACCTTATAGATAGTTAAAAATTGAAAGTAATTCAATTTATTTACAGGT
>NZ_JBCPXV010000057.1:0-17597 GCF_039581225.1 Ornithinibacillus proteolyticus
TTTGCCTTCAAGCCCTCCGCACATTCCCTCACGAGCATGCACTGCCTGTCAGCTATACACTTCCGCCACTACGGCGTGTTTGGGACTTTCACCCTTAAGTTCGGAGCGCTGCCAAGCGCACAAAAGTCTGCATTCGTTTTTAGAATACAGACTAGTACATTTCACTCTGCTTATTCTTTTTCCATCGTCCGTTCTAGCACCAGCTTATAGCCATCACTACCATAATCAATACATCGTCTTACTCTTGAGATGGTAGCTGTTGATGCTTTTGTTTCTTTTTCAATCGTTTTGTACGTATAACCCTCGGTAAGCATTTTGGCAACCTGGAGTCGTTGAGCTAGGGATTGAATCTCTCCCATCGTTGCAATATCATCAAAGAATTGATAACATTCTTCTCGATTCTTCAATGATAAAATTGCGTCAAATAAATTATCGAGAGCTTCCCCACGTAATTTATCAATTTGCATATTGTTACCCCCTATTCCCTACTCGAAAGTATCGTAACGGAACTCTCCATACCTGGGCTAGTAGGAACTACATTAATCCAAGTTTTACCTGGTACAAAGCCCACCACTTCGCCATCTTTAACTGGCACTATCTTTCCATTTCGATTTTCCCATTTAAGCTGTTGGACTTTTCCTTTTTGAATAAGATAAGCATCTCCGCCTGAATAGAAATCAATATCCCTGCGTCCTGCATCATCTATTACTTCATGATGTGTTTCCACAATAAAGACATTATCCACTTGTATTGGCTCATTCGTATTTAACTCTACTGTCATCTCTCTATCATTAAAGCGCGTGTATTTCTCAGTCGTCGCATCATATTTATACTCCACGATTTCCATCGGATTATTAGAGTAGACGATTTCTACCTCATGTGCAGCTTCTCCATGTATTAAATCTACTTCCTCTTCGGTTAAAAATGGCAAGGATTCGTTCTCGGCAGTTACCGCAAAACCATTTTCAGCTGCTACTTGATACACATTATGAAATAACAAATAGGAATTATGTGGTGCTACACGGAATGATTCCCTCTTAAATAATGTACCATCATTATCATAATTTGCTCCATCAAGATGATCGATACCACGATTATCTAGCATATCATTTACAAATTCTGCCGCACCATGATAAATATATAATGCACCATATCGATTTGCAAGGTCCAAATAATATTCACGTGCACTCCGTACGGGACCAACCACTTCTGGCTGTTCACTATGGAATAGTGCTAGAAATCGTGTAATCATGCCCTCAGCAAGAATCTCAAATACAACATCCGCCTGTGAAAGCCCTGATTGTGGACGGGCTTTCGTATGATTATTCACCATAACACCAACTATACGATGATCCACACTGTCATTAGTCGCAATCCCTGTTAATGGAAACTTATTAACATAATGCCCCTCGGACTCTCCTGGTTCGGTTACGGACACTTCCGTATTCTCCTCGGGCTGTTCTTCTGTCTGAGGTTTATCTGAATCATCATTACATGCCACTAATAGAATACTAATACTAAAAAGTACTAGTAAAAACAATTTCTTCATATTCCCAACACCTTTATATAGTCTGTTCTACCTATAATAGTACTTAGTACCATTATATGCTATCGCATGGTTGCTGGGAAGAGTACTTCACGTTTCTTAATATCCATAATCCCTTCTTGGGTAATACGAATGTATGGCAAATGAGTAGAGGATAAAAATAGAATACTGTATATCGGATCATGAAATTGATATCCGAATTCAAGAAGTTTAGCTTTTAACTCCTTCTCCTTTTCGATTAAATCATCCATACTACCAGCAAACATCCTCCCTCCTAATAATAAAGGAAGCTCTGCTACTACTTTGCCTTCTTGCACAAGAACAATCCCGCCACCTAATTCCTTTAGCCGTTTCCATGCAAGTAACATATCCTGTTTATTTTTTCCAATAAAAATTAAATCTCCTGTTTGAGAAAATGAACTAACCAATCCTCCTAGGCTCTTCGTAAAACCTCGTATCGTAGTATTGACCCGCCACTGCCCTTTCTTATCCAATAACAACAAGAAAGCATCATCACGATATTCTGGTAATTCATTTACCGTAATATCAGTTTGAATAGGGTATGGTTTGATGATAACATCATTAATCATATCTAGTCCGATTGGTATCGAAAACTGTAAGTCCCGTAAGTCCATATCCCACTCAAACTGAAGTGGTTTTATTTTATATTTCTCCCAATTAATATAAGAAGGTAATTCTTGCTCTACATTTTCCCTGACAATCCATTTCCCCTTCGCTAGTACACTCTCTGGGTGTGGAATATCCTTTGCTTGTAATATATTAATATTAGCAATTCGCCCCGGCGCTATACATCCTAACTGCTCTTCCAAATGGAAGTGCTTCGCCACATTGAAGGATGCCATTCGATAAGCATCTTCAATAGGCACCCCCTGTTGGATGGCAATTTCAATACAAACATTCATTAATCCATTCTCATAGAATCCTGGCGTTGCCCCATCTGTTGTCATCGTTAACTGTTCGAAGCTCGTTAATCCCGCATTGATAATTTCCTCTAAAAGTTGCGGAAGATCTGGTCGAATTGAAGAATAACGTAAGCCCACCTGATAGCCTAGCTTCAGGCGGTTTATTACATCCTCACCAGAAATAGATTCATGATCTGCCGAAATGCCAAGAAGCTTCATCTTAGTTAACGTATTCTCAGACGCACCCGGAAGATGTCCCTCCACACGCTTTCCTTTGCGCTTCATTTCTTGAATCCAATATAATAATCGATCATCACCATTTAACAGACTTGGCCACCCAGTCAGTTCCCCGCCCTGTAGGACCGATGGGTGATTCAACCAATCTAGCATATCTTCAGTATTGAATAGTTGGTCTTCTTCTAACATAGCTGTTTGGGGATCAAATCTACTCCACCAATACATAGAAACTGGTAGCTTATCAAACTCGCGCAGGATAGAAAACGCTTTCTTTTTTTCTAACAAAAAAAGCCATGATAAATTATCATTAACTAATGTAGTTGTTCCAAATTTTGCAGCATGTTTCGCTAATACTTCAGGATTATATAATTGAAACGGATGAGCATGTGGTTCCATATAACCAGGCACTACATATTTCCCTTTACAGTCCACAACTTCTGTTGCCTGTTCAGGAAGCTTATCCCCGACATAAATAATTCGTTCATTATAGATCCAAATGTTCGCTGTTAACCATTGATTTAAGAACATATTTAAATAAGTAGCATTCTTTAGTACTAGTGTTGGTGCTATCTTACCTTCTACTACTTTCACATGCTTACGAAGTTCAAAATTTCTCCAATGTCCATTCTCTAACATAGGCAACTCTCCAAATTTATTCTTTTTCCAATTGTATCACAATTCACGCTTTATTACTGTAAAGTTCTTGTGAATTACAGTGAAAATTTTGTGACAAATTGGAAATGGGGGGAGGTGGATTGGTCTATTGATTGATTAGAGGGGGGCTTGGGATTTTGGGGCGGGTTATTGGGTTGTTCATTTGGGAGGGGATAGCGGACTTGGGGAATCGATTGGGCTAGTCTATTGTTTATTTGGGAGGATTTAGCGGCCTAGTTTATCGATTGAGTCGTTCTATTGTTCAATTAAACTATAATTTTAATTGAACAACGGAACCTTTCAAGCTTTCAATTAAACTGAATTTCAAGCTGGCCCATTCATGTGCTTTCAATCCATATTTTAAACGGAAGACAAAGAAGACACTCTTACGAAAGAGCGTCTTCTTTCATTTCCCCTATATCTGTACGATAGAAAAATCCTTCTAAATCTTTATTTGCCGGTAAGCTTTCATATACTAATTTTCCCGCATTCTCTAAAGTAGTACTTTTAGCGCCAACTAACAGTACTCTGCCTCCGTTTGAGACAAAGCCGTTTTCCGTTTTATCGACACCAGCATAGACAATAAAAGACTCCCCATCTAAATTAGGTAGTAGTACACCTTTTTGATAGGAACCTGGATAGCCATCAGATGCTAGCACCACACCTAAACAGGACTGTTTTTCCCATTCTAGCTGTGGGGGTTCATCATTTAAAACATCTACCAATACCTGTATCAAATCATTTTTCAATAATGGTAATACTACTTGTGTCTCTGGATCACCAAATCTAGCATTAAATTCAATAACCTTTGGACCTTCAGCCGTCATAATAAGACCAGCATATAATATTCCAGTGAAAGAACGGCCTTCTGCAACTAACCCACTTGCAGCCTTTTGAAGAATCTCTTTTGTAGCATAGTTGATAGCTTCTTCTGTTATATCCGGAACTGGGGCATATGCACCCATCCCACCAGTATTCGGACCTTCATCATGGTCGAATGCACGCTTATGATCTCTAGCCGGAATCATCGGATATACTTTTTCTCCATGGACAAATGCCATTAAAGAAAATTCATTTCCCATCAAAAATTCTTCCACTACAACCTTAGCACCAGCTTCAGAGAACGCCTTCGACACTAGCATATCATCAATTGCTTGAATGGCTTGCTTGGTAGTTTCAGCAACGACTACACCCTTTCCAGCTGCTAATCCGTCCGCCTTAATAACAATTGGCGCACCCTGTTCAATTACATATGCTTTTGCTTTTTCTGCATCTGTAAATGTTTCATAGCTCGCCGTTGGGATCTGATATTTCTTCATGATTTCCTTTGCAAAGCTTTTACTTCCTTCAATTAATGCAGCCTCTCTCGTAGGGGCAAAGACGCGTAAGCCTTCCGCTAGAAATTCATTAGCGATTCCATCTAATAACGGATTTTCCGGACCTACTATCGTAAGCTCAATACTATGCTCTTTTGCAAAATGAATCAGTTTCATAGTTTCGGTTTCTTCTATTGGAACACAGGTTGCCACATTTTCCATCCCTGCATTACCAGGTGCAACAAATAGCTTATCTATTAATTTACTTTCTGAAAACTTCATTACGATACTATGCTCACGACCACCACGACCTATTACAAGAACGTTCATCACCCGACCCCCTCATTAATGTTTGAAATGACGCATACCTGTGTATACCATTGCAATACCATGTTCGTTACATACATCGATGGAATCTTGATCGCGTTTAGAACCACCTGGTTGGATAATGGCGGTTACTCCTACCTTGATTGCTTCTTCTACAGTATCAGGCATTGGGAAAAAGGCATCCGATGCTAACACTGATCCAAGCGCCTTATCTCCAGCTTGCTCGATCGCAATACGTGCAGCCCCAACCCGGTTCATTTGTCCTGCCCCAACACCAATTGTTTGATTATCTTTTGCTAAAACAATTGCGTTTGATTTCACGTGTTTAACTGCTTTCCAAGCAAAAAGGAGATTTTGTAGTTCTTCCTCAGTTGGCGCTCTATCGGTTACAACCTCAACGCTTCCTTCGTCTACACTACCAATATCTTTATTTTGAATTAGGACACCGCCATCAACTGTTGTTAGCTTAAAGCTCTCATCCTTTTGGGCCATTTCCATTGTTAATAGACGAATATTTTTCTTTTGCGTCAAGATTTCTAGCGCTTTTTCCGAGAAGCTCGGAGCAATGACGATTTCAAGAAAAATCTCACTTAATTTCTCAGCAGTTTGAGCGTCTACTTCTCTATTCAATGCAACAATTCCACCAAAAATTGAGATTGGGTCAGCATCAAATGCCAGTTGGAACGCTTCTGCAATTGATTCAGCCATCCCAATTCCACAAGGATTCATATGTTTTACAGCAACTGCTGCTGGTAAATCATATTCTGTCAATATTTCCACAGCAGCATTTGCATCTTGGATATTGTTATAGGAAAGCTCCTTACCATGTAATTGCTTAGCTGTGGCCAAACTCATTCCGTTTTGAATTGGATTTTTATAAAATGCAGCAACTTGATGTGGATTTTCCCCATATCGTAAGGATTGAACTTTTTCATATGTAACAGTGTAGGTCTCTGGGAATTTCTCGCCAGTTTGTGTTAAAAAGTAATTAGCAATGATTGCATCATAGTTTGCCGTGTGGCGGAATACTTTAGCCGCAAGCTTTTGACGGAATTCCAGACTAATAGAAGCATCCTTAATTCCTTCTAAAACTGGGGTATAATCTTCCGGATCTACCACAACTAAGACGTCATCAAAATTCTTCGCAGCAGAACGTAACATAGTTGGCCCACCAATATCGATATTCTCTATAATTTCTTCCTTTGTAACGCCTTCTGAAACAAGCGTTTGTTTAAAAGGATACAGATTAACCACCACAACATCTATTGGCTCTATCTCATTCGCTTCCATTTGTTGCAAATGATCTGGATTCGAGCGCCTACCTAATAATCCACCATGAACCTTTGGATGAAGCGTCTTCAGACGACCATCCATAATTTCTGGAAAACCAGTAACCTGATCAATAGAGATCGCAGGCACACTAGCATTTTGCAATGCCTTTAATGTACCACCAGTCGAGACAATCTCATAGTCCAGTTCAACTAACCCTTGAGCAAACTCTACAATCTTCTGTTTATCTGAAACACTGATTAATGCACGCTTTTTCATAGTTACACTCCTTGCTTCTATCGTGTGTACTTTCTTCTTTTAGGTAACATGTTCTTTCGTTTTTGGTGTATCTTTTATCGGATCGGGCTTATTTGCTTCGGGGGTGGGGGGCGTCTCTTTTTCACATGGGCGCATCTTCCTTCTGCTTGGGTGCATGTGCTCCGTTTTAAGGCTCATCCCACTCTCACTCGGTCACATCTACCCCAATTCCAAGCCCATCCACCGCACCACATCACATCTACATTACCGGCTATCTGCTACCACCTGATTAATCACCCTTGGATACAGCACATGCTCGACTTGCTGTATCCGGTTCTTTAATGTGTCTTCTGTATCCTCTGGTAAAATAGGGACTTGTTCTTGTGCGATAACTGGGCCTGTATCCATTCCTTCATCAACGAAGTGGACGGTAACACCTGTAACTTTGGCGCCAGCTTGAAATGCTTGACCTATGGCATTTTTACCGGGAAAAGCTGGTAAAAGGGATGGGTGGATATTTAATATTTTCCCTTCGTATGCTTCTAGTAGAGTCGGACCAATTAATCGCATATAGCCTGCAAGAAATACCCATTCCACTTTATGCTTACGTAGAGCGCGCAGCACTTCCGACTCATATTCGACTTTAGACGGGTAGTTTTTAGGATTTAAAATAAACGTTTGTACACCTAACCGCTCCGCTTTTTCAATGACTTTGGCTCCTGGTTTGTCACAAACTAGTAAGACAATTTCACAAGCTACAATCTCCGCTTTCATGATGGCTTCAAAATTACTACCTGTACCAGAAGCAAATACGGCTGCTTTTATTTTACTCATAACGGAAGTGTACTCCTTCGTTTGTCCCTACTTGACCAATTATTGTAGCATGCTCGCCTGCCTCCGCTAGGGCATGTAGGGCTTGCTCTGCGTCTTGTTTGGCTACTACGATTGCCATGCCAATTCCCATGTTGAATACGCCAAACATATCATCAAGCGTCATGTTCCCTCTTTCTTGTAGGAATGGAAATATTTCTGGTATCTCCCAGTTTCCATAAACTAAATCTACACCTAGTCCTGCCGGTAGCATTCTTGGAATGTTTTCATAAAATCCACCACCAGTTATGTGTGAAATGCCTTTTATAGAAACTTCCTTCATGACACTGTTAATCTGCTTTGTATAGATCTTAGTTGGTTCCATCAACCACTCACCTAGTGGCTTGGATAATCCAACGGGAGTCTCCGTTAAGTCTAAGCCATTAACTAGTTTCCGGACTAAGGAATAACCATTCGAATGTATCCCACTGGAGGGTAGACCGATAATGATGTCACCTGCTTGAATTTGTTCTCCGGTAACTAGTGCTGACTTTTCAGCAATTCCAACAACAAATCCAGCTAAATCATATTCATTTTCCTCGTACATTCCTGGCATTTCCGCTGTTTCGCCACCTATTAATGCCGCTTGTGCATTAGCACAGCCTTCTGCTATTCCGGAAACAATTTGTTCTATTCGTGCAGGATCGTTTTTTCCACATGCAATATAATCAAGGAAAAACAAGGGGGCTGCACCTTGAGCAACGATATCATTGACACACATAGCAACTAAATCGATGCCAACTGTATCATGTTTATCCAATTCAAAGGCTAGCTTTAATTTAGTTCCAACTCCATCTGTCCCAGATACTAAGACAGGCTCTTTATACGAAAAAGATGTTAGTTCAAATAATCCGGCAAAAGAACCAATTCCGCCAAGTACTTCTGGTCTTGTTGTTTTAGCAATATGCTTTTTCATTCGTTCAACCGCTTCATAGCCCGCTTCTACATCGACACCTGCTGCCTTATATACATTCGACACGTTGTCACGCTCCTTAACACTTCGTATAGGAAATTTCTAATTGACCATTCTTCGTTACTGGGTACTGTCCAGTCATACATGCCATACAGACACCTTGATCTATCGAATCATCTGAAACGATTGCTCGTTCTAAACCTTCACTAGAAAGATAAGCTAAACTATCTGCACCAATGATTTCGCAAATTTTATCAATCGAATAATTTGCTGCAATTAGTTCCTCTTTCGTAGACATGTCAATTCCGTAATAGCAAGGGTTTGTAATAGAAGGAGATGCAATTCTCACATGAACCTCTTTCGCACCAGCTTCCTTCAACATGCGTACGATTCGCTTGCATGTTGTACCTCGAACGATAGAATCATCAATCATAATGACACGCTTACCTTCCACAATTGCACGTACAGGAGAAAGCTTCATTTTAACCCCTTGCTCGCGAAGTTCCTGGGAAGGCTGGATGAACGTTCTCCCAGTATATCGATTTTTAATTAAGCCAATTTCGTATGGAATACCTGTTTGTTCTGCATAGCCAATCGCCGCAGAAATACTAGAATCCGGTACACCTGTTACCACATCTGCTTCAACAGGAGCTTCCTTAGCTAATTCAATCCCCATACGCTTACGTGATGCATGGACATTGACCTCATTTAAATTACTATCTGGGCGGGAAAAATAAACATACTCCATCGCACATAATGCCCGCTTTTCTGGTAGAGCAAAGCGTGTAGACTCTAATCCATCATCGGAAATCGTAATTAACTCACCTGGTAAAACGTCACGTTCGTAGGTCGCACCAATAATATCAAACGCGGAAGTCTCAGATGCTACGACATATGCATCTCCTAATCTACCGATCGATAATGGACGTAACCCTTTTGGATCTAACGCTACATGCATGCGAGTTTCCGAGAGAATGATAAAAGCATAGGCGCCAACTAATTGACCAAGAGCATCCTTTAATCCGGAAACGGTATCCATATTGCCATTTCGCTTCAATAAATGAGCAAGTACTTCTGTATCAGAAGAGGTTTGTAAAATACTGCCCGCAGACTCTAATTCACCACGGAGCTCATATGCGTTCATGATATTTCCATTATGAGCAAGCGCCATACTTCCCGTTTGCGAACGAAAAAGCAATGGTTGGACATTATCAATTGATCTTTCCCCTTGGGTTGCGTAACGGACATGCCCGATTGCAGCATGGCCACTAAGCTTGGAGAAATCAACTCGCTTGAATACATCATTGACTAGTCCTTGCCCTTTATGAAGCTTTAATTCTAACCCATTTGTTGTGACGACACCTGCACCTTCCTGGCCACGATGCTGTAAAGCATGAAGTCCATAATATGTTAATTCCGCCGCCTTATCATGACCCCAAATGCCAAAGACACCACACTCTTCATTTAAGCCTCTTATTTCAGCAAGCATGGAATTGCTCCTTTCCAAAGACGGTATAACTCATGAACACTTTCGGATAATACGTCACCATCTTTGCTCCGAACTGTTAATTGACCATCTGATGTGACGAGACCTATTTGTACTGCATCCTCCACTACTTGTTCAAACACTTCCTGTTGCTCAGGTCTCACACTTACGATAAAACGAGATTGTGTCTCACTAAATAGTTCTACTGTCACATCACCACTCACTTGGATATCAGCACCTAATGACGTGTCATAGAATAAACACTCACTAAGTGCAACACCAAGTCCACCTTCAGCAAGATCATGTGCTGAAACAACTAAGCCGCTTTGGATTGCTTCGAGTAACTGGGCTTGACGTTTAGCTTCGATATCTAAATTGATTTCTGGTGCTTTCCCTTCATATGCCCCGTTTAGAAGGTTTTGCAATTCACTACCACCAAATTCCGGCTTACTTTCCCCAATGACATAAATGGCATCACCGGATTGTTGGAAAAAGCTTGGTGTAATATGTTCTAGTGACTCATGTAAGCCGACCATTCCTACAATTGGTGTTGGGAAAATCGCTTTCCCTTTAGACTGGTTATATAAAGAAACATTCCCACTAATTACTGGTGTACCTAATTTTTCACAAGCATCACTTATACCTTCTACGCTTTTTTCCATTTGCCAAAATACTTCTGGATTTGTTGGGTTACCATAGTTTAATCCATCTGTTAAGCCAAGTGGTCTAGCACCCGAACAAATAATATTACGTGCCGCTTCAGCTACAGCAATCTTCCCACCAGTTTCTGGATCTAAATAGATATAACGGGAATTACAATCTGTTGTAATCGCTAATGATTTATCCGTACCTTTAATTCGCACAACGGCAGCATCGGAGCCTGGTCCTGTCACAGTATTTGTTTGTACCATCGAATCATATTGATCATAAACCCATTCTTTACTTGCAATGGTTGGTTGCTGTAATAATTGCTTCAATACCGCCCCATGGTCATCAATGATTGGTACATGATTGCCAATCTTCTGAAACTCTTGGTAATAACGAGCCTCCTGAGCAGGTAAATGATAAACAGGTGCTTCCTCTGCTAATGCATCAACAGGGATTTCTGCTTGTACTTCACCATGCTGTTTAATTCGAAATACCTTTTCCTCGATAACTTGCCCTACCGCTACTGCTTTCAGACCATATCGTGTAAACACATCAATGATTTCTTGCTCTCTACCTTTTTTGACAACCAATAACATACGCTCTTGGGATTCCGAAAGCATTAATTCATAAGCAGTCATGTTTTGCTCACGTTGTGGAACTAAATCTAAATCCATTTCCATTCCAGTACCAGCTTTACTTGCCATCTCACTTGCTGAAGAGGTTAAACCAGCTGCCCCCATATCCTGCATACCAACAAGCGCATCGGAATGGATCACCTCTAAGCAAGCTTCTATTAATAGTTTTTCCATAAATGGGTCACCAACTTGGACGGCTGGACGATCTTTCGCTGCGTCTTCTGCTAAATCATCCGAAGCAAATGTTGCCCCATGAATACCATCACGCCCGGTAGGAGCACCAGCATATAGAACCGTATTGCCAATACCAGCAGCAATCCCTTTTTGAATATCCTCATGATTAATGAGGCCAATACACATCGCATTGACTAATGGATTATCTTCATAGGAGTCATCAAACTGTACTTCTCCTCCAACTGTTGGAATACCAACACAATTCCCATAACCAGCAATCCCATTCACAACCTCTGAGAATAAGTATTTCACTCGATCCGTTTTTAAATTTCCAAATCGGAGCGAGTTCATCAATGCAATTGGACGAGCACCCATGGAAAATACATCACGGATAATTCCACCAACTCCAGTAGCTGCCCCTTGATATGGTTCTACGGCAGACGGATGATTATGGCTTTCAATCTTGAATACAACGGCTTGATTGTCGCCAATATCGATTATTCCAGCCCCTTCACCTGGGCCTTGTAACACATGTGGCGCTTTTGTCGGAAACTTCTTTAATAGAGGTTTAGACGTCTTATAGCTACAATGCTCTGACCACATGACCGAGAAAATCCCCGTTTCCGTAAAGTTCGGTAGACGACCTAAGATTTTTTTGACCATTTCAAATTCTGAACTGCTGAGTCCCATTTCCTCATAAAGCTTATCTCGTTCAATTTGCTCTGGGCTGATCTCATGCGTTTGTAACATAATAGGACTCCCTCCATTTTTTCACCATTGATTGGAATAGCTTTAACCCATCATCACTACCTAGAAGTGCTTCCACTGCACGCTCTGGGTGTGGCATCATGCCTAATACATTTCCTTCTTTGTTCACAATGCCTGCAATATCTTCTACAGAGCCGTTGGGATTCTGTTTATAGGTGAATACGATTTGATTATTCGCTTTTAGCTCTGTAAGTGTTTCATCATCACAGAAATAGTTCCCCTCACCATGAGCAATCGGGAAGCGGACTACCTCGCCTTTCTCATAGCCACTAGTAAAGATGGTTTCGTTATTTTCAACGATTAGTTCTTCCTGGTGGCACATAAAGGATAGTCGTTTATTTCGCATTAAAGCCCCTGGAAGTAGGCCAGATTCTGTTAAAATTTGAAATCCATTACAAACACCTAGTACTGGCTTTCCCTTCGCGGCATGCTCCCTTACTTGGTTCATGACATCCGATGTTGCTGCAACAGCACCTGAACGAAGATAATCACCGTAAGAAAATCCTCCCGGAAGTAAAATACCATCATAATCCTGCAAATCACTAGTTTGGTACCAAACTAGATCTGCTTCTGCACCAAGTACTTCTTTTACCGCATGATACATGTCTCGGTCACAATTGGAACCTGGGAAAACAATTACAGCAAATTTCACGAGTGTGCAGCCTCCCCAATTTCAAATTGGTAATCCTCGATTACTGGATTGGCTAAGAGTTTATCACACATTTCTTTTACCCGGTCCTCTAGTTTAGGACCATCTTCTATTGTCATCTCAATGTACTTTCCTACGCGTGCTTCCTCAACCTCTTTATAACCCAGTGAGTTTAATGATTCCTGAATCGCTTTTCCTTGTGGATCTAGTACACCTTGCTTTAATGTGATATAAACCGTTACTGTTCTCATACTCTTCGCTCCAGTCGCTGTAATATTTGTTCATAAACGGTGATTAAATCACCTGTACCTTGACGAAAAACATCTTTATCCATTTTCTCATTGGTCTTTAAATCCCAGAGCCTACAAGTATCTGGTGAAATCTCATCCGACAACACAATATCGCCATTTGGAAGACGACCAAATTCTAGCTTAAAATCTACTAGTTTTAGATTAATAGATTGGAAGAATTCTGTTAAAACGGTATTAATTTCTAGTGCTTGAGCTTTTATTTCCCGTAATTCTTTATGGATTACGTCTGTTAAAAGCAGAGCATGGTCATCATTAATTAACGGATCATCTAAAGCATCATTTTTATAAAACAGTTCGACAAGCGGAGGGGAGAAAGGAGTCTTCTCCTTAAATCCCAGACGTTTTGTGATGCTCCCCGTTGCCAAATTACGAACAACTACTTCCAATGGAATAATGGTTGTTTCCACCACGAGTTGTTCTGTCTCATTCAACCGCTTCATGAAATGACTCTTGATTCCGCGTTCATGTAAATAAGGGAAGATTAAGGAAGAAATAAGATTATTTAATCTCCCTTTTCCTGGAAAACTTTCCTTCTTCTTTCCGTTAAAAGCTGTTGCATCATTTTTATAGGATAAAACAAGCTTCTCTGAATCTGTGGAAGAGCGGTAAACCTTTTTCGCCTTCCCCTCATACAATAGCTCTGCCTTCATGACGTTCACCTCAGTTTAAGCCGATGCGCTCAAAGATCACATCAACATTTTTTAAATGGTACGTATAATCAAAGCAATCCTCAATTTCTTCTTCTGTTAGTAATGTCGTAATGCGGTCTTCTTTTTTAACTAATTCTCGGAAATGCACTTCTGTCTCCCAAGCCTCCATCGCTTTTGGCTGTACGATATCATAAGCTTCTTCACGACTCATTCCCTTTTCAATTAGAGCGAGTAGCACTCGTTGGGAGAAGATAACCCCATGTGTCTTATCAATATTTCGTTTCATGTTTTCTGGAAAGACCGTTAAGTTTTTCACGATATTGCTAAAACGATTTAACATATAGTTAAGTGCTATCGTTGCATCTGGTAAAATAACGCGCTCCGCTGAAGAATGGGAAATGTCACGCTCATGCCAAAGGGAAACATTTTCATAAGCTGTTACCATATAACCGCGAATGACTCTGGCCATACCTGTCATATTTTCTGAACCGATTGGGTTTCGCTTATGTGGCATAGCAGAGGATCCTTTTTGACCTTTTGCAAAGAACTCTTCCACTTCACGAGTTTCGGTTTTCTGTAATCCACGAATTTCTGTCGCAAACTTTTCAATAGAAGTCGCAATCAAAGCGAGGGTCGACATATATGCTGCATGACGATCACGTTGTAAGGTTTGTGTCGATACTGGTGCTGGTGATAGCCCTAGCTTTTCACACACATACTGTTCTACAAAGGGATCGATATTTGCATATGTTCCAACCGCACCAGATAGCTTTCCAAATTCAATATTTTTTGCCGCTAGTTCAAAACGCTCTAAATTACGTTTCATTTCCTCATACCAAAGGGCAAGCTTCAATCCAAAGGTTGTCGGTTCTGCATGTACACCATGGGTTCTCCCCATCATGACCGTATGCTTGTTCTCGATTGCTTTGTTTTTTAAAATTTCGATGAAGTTATGTAAATCCTTCCGAATAATGTCATTCGCTTGTTTTAATAGGTAAGAAAGAGCCGTATCCACTACATCTGTGGAAGTTAAACCATAGTGAACCCATTTGCGTTCTTCCCCCAACGTTTCCGATACAGCACGAGTGAAGGCAACTACATCATGCCTTGTCTCCTGTTCAATTTCGTAAATACGATTAATATCAAACGAAGCATTCTCACGTAGCTTCACAACATCTTCTTTAGGAATAATGCCAAGCTCACTCCATGCTTCACATGCTAAAACTTCAACTTCTAACCATGCCTTAAATTTATTTTCTTCCGTCCAAATAGATCCCATTTCTTCTCTTGTATAACGTCCAATCATTGTTTTGCCTCCTCAAACTGTTTAACCTGCTCTATGCTGTCTTCTCCAATAAATGTAATATGCCCCATTTTCCGCTTTGCTTTCGCTTCAGCCTTTCCATACAAGTGAATAAATCCTTGATTTACGTTAACCATTGCTTTTAAGGTTGGTTCTACATCTTCCCCTAAAATATTGATCATCGTAGAAGGTTCAAGAAGCTTCACTGGTATTAATGGTAACCCACAGATTGCTCGTATATGCTGAGTAAACTGTGAAATATTACACGCCTCAATGGTGTAATGTCCCGAATTATGCGGGCGTGGTGCCATTTCATTTAAGTAAATGTTATTTCCTGAAACAAACATTTCAATTGCAAAAGTCCCTACAACCTCTATCTTGTTTGCCAGTAATGTTGCTGCTTCGTATGCCTTTTTCTGTACTTCTGTCGATACCTTTGCAGGTGCTGTTGTTTGAAACAGAATATGATCCTTATGTACATTTTCTGCAATAGGGAAAAATTCGATTGCACCCTTTGCATCTCGAGTAAACACGACCGAAATCTCTTTATCAAACGAAAGCCATGTTTCGATGATACAATGCCCATTTTGTTCTACAAACTGAATCGCATTTGGAATATCCGCTTCTGATTCTAGTTTTAACTGTCCCTTTCCATCGTATCCCCCTCGACAGGTTTTCATCACAACAGGAAAGGATGCTTCTTTCAATGCCTCCTGACACGCTTTGCCATTATGGACAATAAAAAAGTCAGGGACTGGTAATTGTAATGCCTTCATGACTGTCTTCTCTTTTTCGCGATTTTGCGTTACTTCTAATGCATAGGCGCCTTGTGGAAGTTTTCCCTGCTCCTCAATAAAGGTTGCAGCTTCCAAATCGACATTTTCAAACTCATACGTCACAACATCACTTTTGTCGGTTAATTCTTTAATTGCATTCATGTCATCATAGGCTGCAACGATTTGGCCATCCGAGACTTGTGAAGTGGGACAGTTTGGTGTTGGGTCTAACACAATAACCCGATAGCCCATATACTTCGCTGCTATTGCCATCATTCGACCAAGCTGCCCGCCGCCAATGATACCGATTGTTTGTGGTGGTAGAATACTAGTATTGCTTTGCAAGGTCTTCCCTCATTTCATCCACTTTTGCTTTCATGTTGGTACGATAGTTTTCTAATTTATTTGCGATATCCTCATCAAAAGATCCTAGAATTTGAGCCGCCAGTAATCCTGCATTTATAGCACCTGCTTTTCCAATTGCAACCGTAGCAGTCGGAACCCCACCTGGCATTTGCACAATAGATAATAGGGAGTCAAGTCCATTCAATGCTTTACTTTGCACTGGAACACCGATAACTGGTAATGTTGTTTGTGAAGCTACCATACCTGGTAAATGGGCTGCACCTCCAGCTCCCGCAATGATTACTTTTAAGCCTCGTTCACGTGCGGTTTTCGCATATGTAAACATTTCGTCTGGAGTTCGATGTGCAGAAATGACATCTTTTTCGTAACGAATATTTAGTTCTTCTAATAGGGTACATGTATGCTTCATCGTATCCCAATCCGATATACTACCCATGATTACACCAACTAAAGCCATTTCGATTTCTCCTTCCTTTAGTAGAAAAGATTCCCTATCCTATACCATGAAAAAGGTCTATTCACCTCTCTCATTGGATGAGAGAAGACGAATAGACCAAAAATAAGGTCGACAAATAACCATTGTTGTACCAATGACGCATCTTCCCTCATAGTCCAGCATTTACGGTGCCAGGTAGAAACTTCAAGGCCATATTCCAAGAAATATATGAGGATCTGTATTCTTTTGATGCCTTTAGCATAACAAAGATACCATTAATGGTCAATTAAAAAATCGAACAATTTCTACTCGATTTTAACGATTGTTCGGTTTTATACAGTATTTAGTATAAATATGGATAAACTGTTACATGTATTGCATCTTTTACTACTGTTTTTCCATTTCCAGCTAGTATGTTACGATGGTATTTATAACTTATTCAATGAAAGTGTTTGATTGCGGAACTACATCCGTACTTTCAATACTCACAATTCATTTATCTTGTAGCGTTCATTACTTTAAAAACAACACTGCCAAACGTAAACTTAACAGGGTATAATGAAAATACCACAGCAATAATCACGCAGAGTGTCTTTATCCCTCCAGTTAAATGAAACATATCGTTTATCAGGTAATTAGCTAATTGGATAAGACCAAATACAATACATACTGACACATTGAACTACCCACCACTTATCGACCTTATGGTCTGATTGAAGTGGGGGATTCCTAAGAACACCAACCTATTGGTTAGTTATGGATTAGGCTATCCCCGCAGTTCCTGCGGTTAATCGTAACGCTTCGTTACGAAGATTCAAACTTGCGTTAATATCTCTATCGTGACGGGTTTTACACGTAGGACACTCCCACTCACGCAAAGCAAGATTTTTAACGTCTTTATACTTATGACCACACGTAGAACAAAGCTGACTGGAAGGGAAATTTTTCGCTACGATCACAACCTGTTTTCCGTACCAATTTGCTTTATATTCCAACATTGTGCGAAATTGTGACCAAGATACCTCGCTGATAGCCTTAGCAAGATTAGGATTCTTTAACATGTTTTGGACAGACAAATCTTC
>NZ_JBCPXV010000058.1:0-16966 GCF_039581225.1 Ornithinibacillus proteolyticus
TTTGCCTTCAAGCCCTCCGCACATTCCCTCACGAGCATGCACTGCCTGTCAGCTATACACTTCCGCCACTACGGCGTGTTTGGGACTTTCACCCTTAAGTTCGGAGCGCTGCCAAGCGCACAAAAGCCTGCAGAATATGCATTCTACAGGCTTAGGAATATATTACCAAGCTTATCGTTTATTCATTTCTTCAATTAAAATCTTATTAACCATTGGTGGATTTGCTTGTCCTTTGGTCGCTTTCATTACTTGTCCAACTAGGAATCCAAGTGCACGGTCTTTACCATTTTTGTAATCAATAATGGATTGTTCGTTTTCATTTAAAATACCTGTTATCACTTCACGTAATTGGCCTTCATCTGAAATTTGAACAAGACCTTTCGCTTTAACGATTTCCTCTGGGTCTCCACCTTTTTCTACTAGTTCAGCAAAGACTTTCTTCGCAATCTTAGAGGAAATTGTGCCGTTCTCGATTAATTGAATCATTTTCCCTAACGATTCTGGGGTTAAAGCTAAATCATGTAGCTCTTTGTAGTGCTTGTTCATGTATCCAGACACTTCACCCATTAACCAGTTAGATGCTTGCTTGATATCAGCACCATTTTGAATCGTTTCTTCAAAGAAATCTGCCATTTCTTTTGATCCTGTTAAAACTGCTGCATCATATTCTGGTAATCCTAGCTCTGTGATGTAGCGTTGTTTACGTGCATCTGGGAGCTCAGGAATTTCATTCTTGATACGCTCCTTCCATGCCTCATCAATATAAAGCGGTACTAGGTCTGGTTCTGGGAAGTAACGATAATCATCAGAACCTTCCTTTACACGCATTAAAATGGTTTCTTTCGTCTTCTCATCAAATCGACGTGTTTCTTGGAGGATTTCGCCACCAGATAATAATACTTTTTCTTGTCGTTTTTCTTCAAACTCTAATCCCTTTTGTACGAAAGCAAAAGAGTTCAAGTTTTTTAATTCTGTTTTCGTTCCGAACTTATCTTGACCATATGGTCGAAGAGAAATGTTCGCATCACAACGAAGGGAGCCTTCTTGCATCTTCACATCGGAAACTCCGGTGTACTGAATGATTGTTTTAAGCTTTTCTAGATAAGCATATGCTTCCTCTGGTGTGCGCATATCTGGCTCTGATACAATCTCAATCAGTGGTGTACCTTGTCGGTTAAAGTCAACATAGGAATAACCATCTTCACCGTGGGTTAGCTTACCAGCATCCTCTTCTAAGTGGACACGAGTAATTCCGATTTTCTTTTTCTTGCCGCCTACTTCGATTTCTATCCAACCATGCTCACCAATCGGTTGATCAAATTGGGAGATTTGATATGCCTTTGGGTTATCTGGATAGAAGTAGTTTTTACGGTCAAATTTTGTATGTGTTGCAATTTCACAATTAAGCGCCATTGCAGCCTTCATGGCAAAGTTAACCGCTTCTTCATTTAACACTGGAAGAACACCCGGATAGCCAAGGTCAATTGGGTTCACATTAGTATTCGGTTCTGCTCCAAATGCGTTTGGGCTTGGACTAAAGATTTTTGATTTTGTTTTAAGCTCTACGTGTACTTCTAAACCAATAATCGTTTCAAAATTCATTAGTTTGCACCTCCTATTTGAGGTCGTTTTGTATGATGATCTGTTGCTTGTTCAAATGCATGTGCAGCTCGGAATACAGTACGCTCATCAAAATGCTTACCGATAATTTGCAACCCAATCGGAAGCCCTTCAGGAGATAGGCCACATGGGATTGAAATTCCTGGTACGCCAGCTAAATTTACTGGAATCGTTAAAATATCATTCGCATACATCGTTAATGGATCATTAATTTTCTCGCCCACCTTAAATGCTGGTGTTGGCGTTGTAGGTCCAATTACAACATCATACTCTTCGAAAATTTTCTCAAAGTCATTTTTAATTAAGGTACGAACCTTTTGTGCTTTTTTATAATATGCATCATAGTAACCGGAGCTTAGTGCAAAGGTACCTAACATGATACGACGTTTAACCTCTTCACCAAATCCTTCACTACGAGACTTCTTAAACATATCAATCATGTTTTCCGCGTTTTCAGAACGAACCCCATAACGAACTCCGTCAAAGCGGGAAAGGTTTGCAGATGCCTCGGATGAAGATAGTAAATAATACGTTGCTACTGCATACTTAGAATGTGGTAATGAAACCTCATCCCATGTTGCACCTAATGATTCATACACCTTTAATGCAGCTAAGACTGCTTCTTTTACTTCCGGGTTTACCCCTTCAGCTAAATATTCTTTTGGAACAGCAATCTTTAAGCCTTTTACATCACCAGTTAATGCTTCTGTATAAGATGGAACTTCTACATTTGCACTAGTAGAATCCATAGGGTCATGACCTGCGATAACTTCTAATACACGTGCATTATCTTCTACTGTTCGAGTTAATGGGCCAATTTGATCTAAGGAAGATGCAAATGCCACTAGTCCAAAACGAGAAACTAGTCCATATGTAGGCTTCAATCCAACTACTCCACAGAACGCTGCTGGCTGACGAATCGAGCCACCAGTATCCGAGCCTAAGGAGAATAGAACCTCTCCTGCTGCTACTGCCGCTGCAGATCCACCACTTGATCCACCTGGTACATAATCTGTATTCCATGGATTACGGGTAGGGGTAAAGCCTGAGTTTTCATTGGATGAACCCATTGCAAATTCGTCCATATTCAGCTTACCAATCGTAACAGATTTCTCTTGATTCAATTTTTCTACTACCGTTGCATCATATAGCGGATCCTCAAAATTACGTAAAAACTGACTTGCACAAGTCGTACGTAGTCCCTTTGTAACGATATTATCCTTAATACCTGCTGGAATACCGAATAATTTAGCAGTAGCATCTGTTTCAGAATCTAGTTCTTTCGCTTTTGCTCTGGCATTTTCTTCATCTAATGTTAGGAAAGCATGAACCTTATCCTCTACTTCATGAATACGTTTATAAGAAGTATCAACAAGGTCACTAACTGTTATTTCTTTGTTATGTAATTTTGCCTCGATTTCTTTAATACTATGGTCAAATAGTGACATGATTTTCCCTCCTTATTCTAAAATTGATGGTACACGGAACTGCCCATCCTGTTGATCTGGTGCATTCTTCAATGCATCTTCTCTTGTAATCCACTGTCTAGGCTCGTCCTTACGCATCACATTTTTCAAGTCTAGTACGTGTGTGGTCGGCTCAATGCCATCTGTATCTATTTCATTTAATTGTTCAGCAAACTTTATAATAGAACTTAATTGTTCCGTAAACATTTCTGCCTCTTGCTCTGAAATTTCAAGACGTGCTAAATTTGCTACGTGCTTTACTTGCTCTTTATTGATTTCTGCCATTTTCCGCACCTCCATATATTTTGTTAAAAAGTAAAGATAGTCTAATCCAGGATGTTGTAGTTCGGTCACCGAGACTAGCAGATTTCTGCATCTATACCGTCACAGGAGCAGGCGCACTTTACTTTTCCTTATATCTAAAAAAACTTCTACAATACTATTGATAATAGCAGAATTTATTAGGTATAGGCAAATATCAGGGATATATTGGAGAAGCCACTCCCCAAAATAACAGGAGTGGCTTTAGAATATACTCTATTTTACTTTAATTGTGCTTGTACTTCATCAAATTCTTTTTCCATTTCAGGACTTGGCTTGCTAAGTAAACTAATTATCACAGCAGCCAATAAATTAAGAATGAAACCAGGTACAATTTCATATAGGTCAAAAATTCCGCCTTTCATATTGCCCCATATTACTACCGTAGCAGCACCTAATACAATCCCAACTAATGCACCCCAACGAGTAATTCCTTTCCAGTACAATGCTAGTATAATAGTTGGTCCAAATGCTGCACCGAAACCAGCCCATGCATACCCAACTAAATCAAGCACTGACGCCTCTGGGTTAATAGCGATAATGGTTGCTACCAAGGCAATTACTACGGTTGCGATTCTTCCTACCCATACAAGTTCTTTTTCTGAAGCTTTCTTGCGAAGAATTGCTTTATAGAAATCCTCTGCCACAGCTGAAGAAGAAACTAGTAATTGCGAGTCAATCGTACTCATAATAGCTGATAAGATTGCTGCTAATAGAATACCAGAAATAACTGGATTAAATAATAATTGAGAGAAGGCAATAAAGATTACCTCATGATTGTCTAGCATTTGCACGCCATTCTCTGAAATAACCTTAATCCCATAGTCACCTAAATATGCAGGATTCTGTGTACTAATAAATGCTAATCCTACAAAACCTGTGAAAATCGCACCATAAAGACCTAGAATCATCCAAGTAGTACCGATAAATCTAGCTTTAGGTACATCCTTTGGAGAACGAAGGGCCATGAAGCGAACCAAAATATGTGGTTGTCCAAAATAACCTAATCCCCAAGCAAGTGAGGAAATAATCGCCATGGCTCCGACACCAGTAATCATACTTAAATGTCCAGGATCTATTGCACCTACTGCTTCGACCGCCTTATCCCAGCCACCAATATTATTAATTGCTACTATTGGTACGGCAATAATTGCTACTAACATTAGTGCTCCTTGGAAAAAGTCTGTCCAAGCAACAGCCAAAAATCCGCCTAAGAAAGTATAGGAAACCACTACAAGAGCTCCAATCCATAATGCTGCTTGATAGTCTAATCCAAATGAGGCTTCAAATAATGTTGCACCCGCAACCATACCAGATGATGTATAAAAGGTAAAGAATAGCAAGATAACTAGCGCAGAGATAACACGTAAGAGGTGAGAATTATCTTTAAAACGGTGTTCCAAGAAGTCTGGTAGCGTAATAGAGTTTTCGGATACCTCTGTATATACACGTAGACGTTTTGCAACAAATTGCCAGTTTAAGTAAGCACCAGTTGCAAGTCCGACAGCAATCCACGCTTCCCCTAAACCATATAAATAAATAGCACCTGGTAGTCCTAGTAATAGCCAACCACTCATATCTGATGCTCCAGCACTAAGGGCAGCAACTGCAGGTCCTAGTTTACGACCACCTAACACATAGTCCGATAAATTATTTGTTCTACGGTACATGACAATACCAATAGCAAGCATCCCAATTAAATAAAAAATAAACGTCAATAAGACTGTTGTATTCATCAATTAATTCCTCCTTTTGTTCGTAATGAGTGAAATAGTTGAAAATATAATCAGTAAAGGCATAGGCACAAACAACCAGAACCAAGTTAATCCATCAATCTCCATTTTTGTAACCCCTTTCTTTTGGATGGTAGTTTATTGGAATACATATGTAATATATCATTTAATACCTATCTCCATATCCCAATAAAGGTTCAACTCTTTCATTTATAATAACATAAATTGGTTACATTCCATTAATGAATCGAAATTTTTGTACAATATTCTAAATAATGTTACAATAAGAAAATTGTCGGTTTTACGTAAAAAACTATGTAAACAAAAAAAGACCTGAGGTAGCTTTCACCACTTCAGGCAAATCTATCATATAGTAATAGGGTAAAAAACATAGATTACTGACAAGCTTAAGTAAATTGACTAATAGTTATTAAAGGCTAGTTACAATAGTTGAATGTTTTAGTACACTTGGTTCTGATTCACCATGTGCTAAATCAGTTTGTTGGTCCTGCATAAAGAAAAATCCTCCCATCAGAAGAGTACCTAGTGCGATTGAAGCAAATAGTTTTTTCATATTTCATCCCTCCTTTCTTATAAATTAACTACTCCCTCATATGTGAGGTTTGCTAGTTTATAGTATTTAACAGAGTCTTTATATCTTCCTACGCTTTCAAAATGCTTACCTAACATATTTGAAAACAAGATTAGATTTAGGTAATCCTTTCTTTTTTGTAGGAAAGGAATAAAGTCCTCTGTTACTAACGAAATAAATTCATCAGACCTCTCATCAATAACATATTGATAGGTTTGAATTATATAATCATAAAATTTATAATTAACATGATTTTTCGGAAGTTCCTTTAATAGCACTTTTGACTGTTCAATAGCTTGTTTTGCTAAATCATGTTTATGAATTTTATAATATTCCTTTACTAGATTTGTTATTCCAATTAGCCTTTCGTTTAAATGAATTTCTTCGTTGTTTACTACTTCATTAAAGCACTTTATAGCTTCCTTAGAATCACCAATAGTAGCATAAAGATAACCTAGATTTTGGTTTGTTAATTGTATAACTTGCTTACTTTTATTAAGTTCGCCTAGGTGCCTTGCTAGATTATAGTGTTTAATTGCTTTTTCATACATTTTAATTCTTCTATATGAAATCCCTAAGACAATATGACACTGTGCACAACGTATAAAATTATATGCCTTTTGAAAAACATCTATTGCCTTATTTGAATATTCAATAGCTTCAAGTGCGTTTAGCAATTTACTATGTGTAATCGATACAGCATAATGAAGATCAGCAATTTCCTCTTCGGAAATATGTATATGCTTAAGCTTCTCTTCCGCAATTTTATACATCCTCATTGCTTGGTTGTATTCACCGATTACAGAATTGTAATTCCCTCTAAACTTATACCAGTAATATTGACATAAACTATCAAAAGTACTTGAAACTTCATTTAAACTATTAATTTGCTTTAATGCATTATCAATTTCACCTAGTACTAGATAGTATCTAATTTTATGTATTTCAAACAACATATAACCATCGGAACGAATCATGGTCATTAATTCATTTAACTCATTATACTTTTCAATTATTTCCTTTTTATCATTAACCTCGAAAAGTAAATTAAACCACTGTTCACATTTTTCCTTAACAGTTATATTCTTCTCGCTGTCAAGCTCAATACCCAGTCTAGTACATAGCATACTTACCACTTCTGGACTTGCCTCTGCACGAAGATTTTCTATCTTAGACAAATAGGACATAGAAACAATTCCTTCTGCTAGTTCTTCTTGAGTCATACCTTGCTTCACTCGCTGTAATTTGATAAAGGAGCCGATTTCCACGTTAAATTCCTCCTACCATTTGCCTCTATTTCTATTTGTTAAATATATAATAGCATATTTTTTGAATTTTCATATTGGGAAAGTTGGGGGTAAAAAGTACTAATAAAGCCCAAAAAACTTTCCTACTTTCCTAAAATGAGGAAAGTAGGAAAGGTATGATAAAAAAATCCAATTCGCTTTGACGAATTTTGTCGCTTCTTGTCGTAAAATTATCTTTCCATGTATAGTTTTTTCCTAAATTTCATAGGCCTGTAAAAAAGCCTCTTTCGGCTAATGGAAAGAGGCTTCATGATTATAACATTTCAGAAGTTGTTTTACCTTGCATGTGTTGGATTAGATAGTCTGGGCCACCTGCTTTTGAATCTGTACCTGACATATTAAATCCACCGAATGGTTGGTAACCAACGATTGCAGCAGTACATCCACGGTTGAAGTATAAGTTTCCAACATGGAAGTCTCTGCGTGCTTGTTCTAGATGCTCACGATTATTCGTGATTACGGCACCAGTTAGTCCAAATTCTGTATTATTAGCAATCTCGATTGCTTCTGTGAAATCTTTTGCTTTTGTTAGACCAACAACTGGTCCAAAGATTTCTTCTTGCATGATACGAGCTTTTGGATCAAGATCAGCAATTACAGTTGGGTTAATAAACCAGCCTTTAGAATCATCACCAGTACCACCAACTAGTAAATTACCTTCTTCTTTACCGATTTCAATGTATTTCATAATCTTATCATAAGAACCTTGGTCAATAACCGGTCCCATGTATAGATTTTCAGTTGGATCACCAACAGTTAATTCTTTTGTTAATTCAACAATACGATTTTTGACTTGCTCATATACATCCTCATGAATGACTGCACGAGAGCATGCAGAACATTTTTGTCCTGAGAAGCCGAATGCAGATTGTACAATAGATTGAGCTGCTAGTTCAAGATCAGCTTCTTTATCTACCACAATCGTATCTTTACCACCCATTTCTAGGATAGTACGTTTTAACCAAATTTGACCTGGTTGAATTTTCGCTGCGTTTTCAAAAATATTTAGTCCAACTTCACGTGAACCTGTGAAACTAATAAAGCGCGTACGTGGGTGATTAACTAAGTAATCTCCTACCTCACTACCAGGACCAGGAATGTAGTTAATAATACCTGCTGGCATACCAGCTTCTTCAAGTACTTCCATAAATTTATAAGCAATTACTGGTGTTACACTTGCTGGTTTTAATAATACTGTATTACCAGTTACCATCGCAGCAACTGCAGTTCCTGCCATAATTGCAAATGAGAAATTCCAAGGAGAAATAACTAGTCCTACCCCTAATGGAATGTAATCAAAACGGTTATGCTCGATAGGACGGCTATTTACTGGCATACCATCTTTTAGTTTAAGCATTTGACGACCATAAAACTCTAAAAAGTCGATGGCTTCTGCAGTTTCACCATCTGCTTCCTTCCAAGGCTTACCAGCTTCTTTTACAAGATGTGCATTGAATTCATGCTTGCGACGACGCACAATGGCAGCTGCACGGAACAAGATATCTGCACGGAACTTAGGATCAGAAATTCTCCAGTAATTTTGGAATCTTTCATCAGCAACTTTCATTGCTTTTTCTGCTAGTTCTTGATTAGCTTTTGATACATACCCGATTACTTCCTCTTTATTAGACGGATTGACGGACACAATCTTATCTTCTGTAAAGATGCGCTCTCCACCAATAATGAGTGGATATTCTTTCCCTAGGTCAGCTTCAACCTTTGCGATTGCATCTAGCATTTGTTGCTTATTCTCTTCAACTGTAAAGTCCAAAAATGGCTCATGCTTGTAAGGTACTACCATAAATTAAAACCTCCCATATTGTAATCCAATTTATTCCTACCGTTTTATTAATCTATCTTAGGAGTCTAATATACAATATATCGCAGAAAACGGAGTGGAATATATCCACCCCTTATTCTAACGTAATATCAGCTTTGCTTCAAACATCTTACTAATTGAACATATGAACAGTTGGATTTTGTTCTCCAGCTTCACGATAAATATAGCCCTCTAACCGATCACTTGAGGTTATTTTAATTTCGATATCATAGTTATTTGGAAACTCATCCTTAACCAATCCATACGTATATTGCGCAAATCCGACTATCTCTGCCTTCCCATTGAATTCAATTGGCACTTCAATGGTTAACTTCTGCAATTGTTCATTCACATAAAATCCTTCACCGATATATCCAACATAATTCGGGAAAAAGTCTGCTATATCTTTACCAAATGAATTCACAATTTGGGCATCATCAAAATACTTGTCTTCTGCTTCTCTAGATGGGAATAAAACATATTCTTCATCAATCATTCCCCAATCATTAATCTTCCTATCGCCTTCTTTAACATACGTTTTCGCAACAAAGTTCCCTGGTACTGCTGAACCCTGTTTCTCTTCCCTATAGATGGCAAACATAATTGGTACATTTTGAAGACCGTCAATCTCTCTAATCCGTTCTAAAATCGTTTGAGCGAACTTTTCACCCTCTGCTAGCATTGCTTTCTCTGAAATCGGTTCATAATAATATGGTCCGCCTATTTCCATTTGAAAGCGGTACTGGGATTTCATCGCTAAACCAATCGACAACCCTGCCAATTCCGCTGTTTTATCTTCATTTCTCTTTATAAAGTTTTGCTCTAGGATATGCGTTAAATATCTCGGGTTTTCTCGATATTCTTCCTCTTCTGCATTCGTTTTAATTTGTGGATTCAATTCATCAATCCACTCATATACGGTTGTACTATCCAAATATTGACCTTCTTCAAAATAAAATTGACTCGGATCAAAATATTCCTTCGAATGCCTCATTAGCCCTTGTTCCAATTCATCGATATCAAGACGATTATCCGCCATTTGGTGTGTAGTAACCCCTCTTGCTTTACTCGTTCTGTACGGTAAAACTACGCTATACTCTTCATCCGAAAGCTTATAGGTTGGTACAATAGAAGGCTGTCCCGTTGGTTGTTCTTCCGTTTGTAGCAATTCATCGTCCTTATCATTTAAGCCTGGTATACAACTTGTTAGCAGAACAAGCATACTTAATAGAAATATACTTATTTTTTTCAAGGTGCCATCCCTCCTTATTCGCCTTCCAGCCTATCAATAAATTCTTCCTCATTCCAAATCGTAATCCCAAGTTCAACTGCTTTATCATATTTCGAACCAGCGTCTTCTCCAGCGACTAGGACATCTGTTTTTTTACTAACACTTCCAGTCACCTTACCACCCAAGGCTTCAATACGTTCTTTCGCTTCTGGCCGTGACATTTGCTCCATTTTTCCAGTTAATACAAACGTTTTACTAGCAAATGGATTTGAATCGAGACTTACTTCAACTCGTTTCGGCCCTTTATATTCCATATTTATTTGAAGCTCTTTTAATTCATTAATTAAAGCAGTTACTTTTTCTTCAGCAAAGTATTGCACTATGGAGTCAGCCATCTTATCGCCAATTTCATCTACAGCGATTAATTCCTCATATGTTGCTTGCTGTAACTTATCCATCGTTTCAAATTCTGTTGCTAACGTTTTCGCTGCCTTAGCTCCGATAAAGCGAATTCCTAGTCCAAATAGTAACCGCTCTAGGGAATTGGCTTTGGAGGCTTCAATAGCGCTCAATAGATTATCAACAGATTTTTCACCCATCCGTTCAAGCTTAAGCAATTCTTCCCGCTCTAGACGATAAAGGTCAGCAATTGTATGAATTAATCCTTCACGGAATAATTGATTAATGACTTTTTCACCTAGACCATCAATGTTCATGGCATTTCTTGATACGAAATGAATCAGACCTTCTTGAAGCTGTGCAGGGCAATTAGGGTTGATACAGCGTAAGGCAACTTCTTCTTCTAATCGCACTAATTCACTACCACATGCAGGACATTTCTCTGGCATATAAAATGGTTGTTCACTTCCAGTACGTTGCTCAGGTAGAACACGAACAACCTCAGGAATGATGTCCCCTGCCTTCTTGATTACGACTGTGTCACCGATTCGGATATCTTTAGCTCGAATTAAGTCCTCATTATGTAAGGAGGCACGTTGAACCGTTGTACCTGCAACTCTTACCGGGTCTAATATCGCTGTCGGTGTTACCACACCAGTACGACCTACACTTAATTCAATATCTGTTAGTCGAGTGACAACCTCTTCAGCTGGAAATTTATAAGCGATTGCCCAACGTGGACTTTTGACTGTAAACCCAAGCTCTTCCTGGATTTGTAAATCATCCACCTTGATAACTATCCCATCAATTTCATATGGTAGATTAGGGCGTTCTGCTGTCCAATACGCTACATAGGCTAACACTTCTTCAATCGTGTCACATTTCTTCCATTCCGGATTGGTTCGGAATCCAAGCTCTTTTAGCTGCTTTAGACGTTCACTGTGAGAGGAGACCTGGTCTGCTTCCCACTCGCCAATCCCATATAAAAACACATCTAAATTACGGGATGCAGCAATTTTCGGGTCTAGTTGTCTTAACGAACCTGCAGCTGCATTTCTCGGATTAGCAAATAATTCTAATCCTTCTTCCTCCCGTTGTTTATTGAGAGCTAGAAACGATTTGTGTGGCATATAAGCCTCTCCGCGAACTTCAATCTTTTGTTTTTCCTTGATTGAAAGTGGGATACTTTTGATCGTTCGGAGATTCGTTGTAATATCTTCCCCTGTTGTCCCATCTCCTCGCGTCGCTCCTCGGACAAACTTACCATCTTCATATGTAAGTGAAATAGCGAGTCCATCTATTTTAAGCTCACAAACAAAGGAAATTGGTTTATCGGTTCCTTGGCTTGCACGACGAGCAAAATCACGAAGATCTTGCTCGTTAAATGCATTACCAAGACTAAGCATAGGAATAGTATGCTGTACCTTTTGAAATCCTTCTAATGGTTCTCCTCCAACTCGTTGGGTAGGAGAGTCACTTGTTATGAATTCCGGAAATTCCGCTTCTAGCACTTGGAGCTCAGCTAACATTTTGTCATATTCTGAATCCTCAATAGAGGGATTATCTAACACATAATATTCATGTGCATATTGATTTAATAAATTTTTTAAGGACTCTATTTTTTCCTGTGCCGTGGCCTTATCCATTTCCACAAGCACCTCCCTATTGTTCTTTCGTAATTGGTGCAAATTTTGCTAGTAATCGTTTAATACCTGTCGGTGCTGGGAAGGCAACATCCAGTTCCATCTTATCTCCTTCACCTTGAACCTTTACAACGGTACCAACGCCCCACTTCTTATGTGATGCCTTATCCCCGGGCTTCCAAGTTTCCGATTCAGCACCGGTGGTGGATTGAATCCGTTCTGCCTTACGCTTCGGTTGCGCTTGTCCTAACGGCTGGCTAGGTGTCGGTCTCGTTCTAGACGGATTACCAAATGGCGATCTTTCCTGCTTATTAAAATCATTACCAAACGAGCTAGAACCAAACATAGATTGCCTCATCTGCTCTAATCCGTCGATTAGCTCTTCTGGAATTTCATTGATAAATCGACTAACCGGGTTCATATTCGTACGGCCATAAAGTGTACGCATTTTAGCATTGGTTAAGAATAATTGCTTCTCTGCTCGTGTAATCCCTACATAGGCAAGCCTGCGTTCTTCTTCCATTTCTTCATTGTCGAACATCGCACGACTATGTGGAAAGACGTTTTCTTCCATCCCGATTAAGAATACTACTGGAAACTCTAGTCCTTTAGCAGCATGAAGCGTCATTAAGGTTACTTTTTCCTCGTTATCAGGGTCTTCCTCATCCACCCGGTCAATATCAGCAATTAACGCTAAATCGGTTAAGAAGGCTATTAATGTCTTATCCTCACTTGCCTCCTCAAAGTCCTTTGTAACCGTCATAAATTCCTCTAAGTTCTCCAGTCGGCTCTGGGATTCAATGGAACGTTCATTTTTCAGCATTTCTTCATAACCAGATCGTTCTAACACTTGCTGTACCATATCGGTTGCGGTTAAAAATTCTTGTTGTTGATTTAAGGTTTTGATAAGAGTTCCGAACTCTGCAAGTGCCTGTGCAGCCTTTTTGGTCACACCGGTAAAATCAACCACTTCCACCGCTTGATAGAAGGACATGCCATTTTCTGCAGCGTATGCTCGTAACCGGTCGATAGATGTTTTCCCAATTCCACGCTTCGGCTCGTTTACGACACGTTCAAAACTGAGATCATCATCTGGGTTAGTAATTAACCTCAAGTAAGCGATCATATCTTTAATCTCTTTACGGTCATAGAATCGCATGCCACCAACCATCTGGTACGATACGCCAGACTTCATTAAGGTATCCTCAACCGCACGAGATTGCGCATTGGTACGGTAAAGAATCGCAATATCATTTGGTGAGTAGCCCTCTTCACGAACTAACTCACGTATTTTATCTGTAACAAATAAAGCTTCATCCTGTTCAGTGGCACCTTGATAATAATTGATTTTCTGTCCATCAGGATTTTCTGTCCAAAGATTTTTAGGCTTACGTCCTGGATTGTTTGCTATGACTTTATTTGCTGCTTCTAGAATTGATTTTGTAGAACGATAATTTTGCTCGAGGAATACAGTTTTTGCAAGTGGGTAGTCCTTTTCAAAGGTAAGGATATTCGAAATATCCGCACCACGCCAACGATATATAGACTGGTCAGAATCCCCAACCACACATATATTTTGGAATCGATTAGCTAGTTGTTTGACAAGTGTATATTGCGCATGGTTCGTATCTTGGTACTCATCCACGTGAATGTATTGAAATCTCCGCTGATAATATTCCAATACTTCTGGTACACGCTTGAACAAATGAATCGTCTGCATAATTAAATCATCAAAATCTAGTGACTGGTTTTTACGTAGTACTTTTTCATAACCTTCATATACTCGCGCAACCTGTCTATCATAGAAATTACTTGCTTTATTCGAGAATTCTTCTGCCGTAATTAGTTCATTCTTCGCACTACTAATTTGTCCTTGCATAGCACGTGGCTCAAACTGCTTCGTATCTATGTTCAATTCTTTTAATACTTGTTTGATGACAGATAACTGGTCACTACTATCTAATATTGTAAAATTACGACTAAAGCCAATCCGATCAATATCTCGTCGTAAAATTCGTACACACATCGAGTGGAAAGTAGACACCCACATATCGATTGCCTCTGGTCCTACTAGTTTACTAACACGCTCTTTCATTTCACGGGCAGCTTTATTCGTGAATGTAATGGCCAGAATGTTACGTGGTGAAACACCTTTTTCTTCCATTAAAAATGCTATTCGGTGTGTTAGCACACGAGTCTTTCCACTACCAGCACCGGCCATAATTAATAATGGTCCTTCTGTATGTCTTACAGCTTCTTGTTGCTGTTTGTTTAAACCTTTGATTAAGTCATCGATTGCACGACTCATGTTAAAACACCTTCCTTCAAAATCTTTGGCAAACGTCCTATCCCTATTCCTTCTAACCACCATGGCTTGTATACTTCCAGAAATTCAATAGATAGTACTTATTAGTTACTTTTTACTGCGTAAACTGTTTTTAAAGCTTCCTTCAAATTTGTGTAGATGCTATTGCCAACAACAATTACATCTGCATGATCCTTCATTTCTCTTGCTTGTTCTGGCGTTTCTATTCCGCCTCCATAGAAAAGAAGTGTATTCGTTAACTCTCCACGTACCTTCTGCAATAACTCTGGATTTCCGTATTTTCCACTATATTCTATATAGAATATAGGAAGATGAAACACGTTCTCCGCCATATATGCGTAGGCTACCACATCTTCATCACTCGGTAACTTACAGTTGGCATGCTGGAAGGCTTTTGCCTCTTCATTTAAGATGCAGTATCCTTCTACAAAGATCTCATCCCAATTCATGATATCTTTATATTCTTTAATGGCTTCATGCTGAATATCCATCATCCATTTTTTCTCGGTACTATTCATAACCATTGGAATATAGTAATAATCAAATCCTGGAGTAATAGCCTCCATCGTCGAGATTTCTAAGATAACAGGAACCGTGTACCGGCGTATACTGGATAATAAATCCAACACCCCGTCAAGGGTTACATTATCTGTTCCGCCTACAATAATTGCGTCTGTACCAGATTCGCAAATGAGCTCTAAATCCTCATCATCAATTTCCTTCGCAGGGTCTAGCTTAAATACATGCTTCCATTCTTTCATATTGGTATACAAAGGTCTAATCCTCCATTATTACAAACTTTATCTATCACGCCTTGTAGCAGCTTAATCATAAGATAATAATCATATCGTTTATCCCTATCTTTCCATTAGTTTATTATAGCAAAAAAAAGACTATCACCTGAATGATTTGATAAGTTTTTTTGGTGTAATAAATGAACAGAGCTGAAGTGTTTCAGATGACTGTACAATCCCTTCTCAGCAAAGGAAAAACCCTCTAAGTTTAACATGATGCTAACTTAGAAGGTTTTCCCTACTTGATCTTCTTCACAAACACTACCTTCAAATAATTACCTTCTGGATATTCCTTTATAGTACGGAAATCTTCTGGTAGTGAAAATTCCTCCACTATTTTATAGCGAAAACCAGTTTCTTGAAAGGCTTTTTGGATAAACCCTTTGAACTTATTCATACCAAATGCACTACTATTTGTAGAGGCGACGATGACCCCATTATCTTCTGTTATCGCGATCGCTTCTTTCAGAAGATCTTTATAATGCTTATCCGCACTAAACACATTCTTTTTAGACCTAGCAAAGCTTGGTGGATCTAAAACTACTAAATCAAACAATAATTGCTTCCTACCAGCATATTTAAAATACTGAAATACATCCTCGACGATAATATCCTGTGCTTCATAATCAATTCCATTTAAGCTGAATTGTTCTATTGTTTTTGGCTTACTACGGTTGGCTAAGTCAACGCTTGTCGTTTTAGTAGCTCCTCCTAATGCGGCAAACACAGAAAATGCCCCTGTATAAGAGAATGTATTTAACATATTCGTTCCATTGGCATATTTATCGCGGATTGTTTTCCTTACCTCACGTTGATCTAAAAACACACCTACCATTGCACCTTCATTGAGATAAACTGCAAAGTTAACACCGTTTTCTTTTACGATGATTGGGAACTCTCCACGCTCACCACTAACAAAATCATCATCTTCCATGTATTGTCCTTTAGCATCGAACCTCTTTTTCTGATAGATTCCCGTATAGTCAACAGCGTCTTTTAATGCTTCGATAATAGCATTTCGGAATTGGTAGATACCTTTGCTATACCAATTAATTAAATAGTACCCGTTAAAATAATCAATCGTAATTCCACCTACACCATCGCCTTCTCCATTAAAAACTCGAAAACCAGTAGTATCTTCATCGGAAAATAAGTTTTTTCTTTTATAAATCGCTGAGGTTATTTTGTTTTTAAAGAAATGCATATCAAATTTCTCATGCTCTTGTTTACTTAGAATCCAGCCATATCCTTTGTTCTGTTTTCCATAATAGCCTTTAGCAATAAATCGATTGTTATCGTCGACCAATTTGACGATGGTGCCTTCCTCTTTTAAATCCTTTAGATTGCTAATTGCTTCTGATACTATAAGCGGAAATCCGCTCCGATACTTCTTTATGAATTTAGGCTTTATCTTTAAATGAACCGTATCTGCCATTTATTCCAATCCAATCTGTATGTAATTTTTCTTTAGATTTATTGATTGTATCATACCTCGCGTATGATCTCGCTAAATCTAGTAGGAAACACGCTTTTGCTTTAGTATTTTCCTATTCAACCATATTATGAGGAAGGTTATTCTAACAAAAGTGAATAGAGTAGGCGCATGAATCACTCATGCGCCTCTCGCAGTTCCGTACGTGCGGGTCATCGCATACGGCTCCTCCATGATTATTCCCTTTGGGAATGATGTTCATTGTAAATATCAACCAGAGAAA
>NZ_JBCPXV010000059.1:0-16544 GCF_039581225.1 Ornithinibacillus proteolyticus
CATTGAAAATGCCTCTATACTACTACCGCGCTCCGCTTGCTGGCCTCATCTTTGGTGTTGAAGTCGTAAGACTTCAACACCAAAGATGAGGTATATGTTCTCCCATAAACATTTTACTCTAACAACTGTTAAGAGAAGCATTTGATAGAAAAGATGGAAATGGAGTGATGAAGTGTTGGTGCAATTACTGAAGATGAAAGGGGAGTTGGAGAGATATATTTTAAAGGAAAATTCTTTAAGGAAATTGCTTAAAAATAAGTTAAAAACAGTAGAGTCTGTTGAAGGGTTTAGCAATGAAGATACTACTCACGTGGTAGATTTAAATAGGACTTTATATCGCAGGGGAGTCCTTTGGTATGGTATAGACCCTAAGTTAGTTTCTAATTTAACTTGTAGGAAGTGGAATCCAGTTAGATGTCCTTGTTTCTAAGTCAACTAGTAGTCTACCCATAAGTTTACTCAAAACTTATGGGTAGTAACTTAAAATAAGATTAGTCTTTATAAGAAAGAAGTTCTAACTTGGGCAGTGTGACAAATAACATATAGCTTTAATAATTACGTTTTACCCAATCGTCACTGACCCAATCTACCGGTAGTTTCGTATGAGAAGAATCATGGAGCGTTAGGTTTGCAACATACCAACCACGTCCATGATAATACGTGTCTGTATGATAGCGGAAACGGATATGTGTAGTCTCAGCTGGAATGGTTACTTCTTTCGATATCCAGTCAATACTAGTACCTGTGAATGGTTCGATTAGCTGTACCCAATTTTTCCCATCATATGATATTTCGACGATTCCAAAGTCTGCGTCTTGTTCTGTTCGATACCATGTATCAAATGTTAAAGTGGCATCTGTACCTAAATTTACCTCAGCGGTTAGTGTTCGATCTAAAAGGTCACCATATCCTGCAAACCATGCCCCATCTTTCTTATTAGGCATTGAGACAGGAATCGCATCAGCAACTAGCTCGGCAAATTGGCGTCTCGCTGGATTGGTTGAAACCGTATTTCGGCTCGGATGAACACGATTGGTTAGTAATATGGCGATGGTGTCGTTGTTTTGATTAATTACAATGGATGTACCAGTATATCCTGTATGTCCAAGGGAGGATGCCTCCGTTAGGCCTTCCATATACCACATCTGTGATAGCTCCCAACCAAGTCCATGATCATCACCAGGGAATTCTGGTATTTGATTTTCTACTAGTAGAGTAACCGTTTCAGGCTTTAATAATTGTGTTCCTCCATATCTACCTTCATTAAGAAACATATGTGCAAGAATGGCCAAGTCATGAGCAGTTGAAAAGACACCAGCATGACCTGCAACACCGTCAAGTGCCCATGCTTTTTCGTCATGAACTTGTCCCCATACAATACCTCTATCTGTCCATGGCATATACTCTGTTGCGGCAATTCGGTATTTTAATGATTCAGGTGGATTATACATCGTATCGTTCATATGAAGCGGATCTGTGATGGTTTCCTTGACATAGTGATCTAATCTTTGACCAGATAAGCGCTCAATCAGTATTCCTAACGTTATCATATTTAAATCACTATACGTATATGCGGTGCCAGGTTCATTTGTAAGTGGATACTGGAGTACATATTGGTGGCGATCCTCACGAGTCCCCTCTACATCATAGACAGGGGCGCTAGGTGGAAATCCGGATGTGTGGGTCATGAGTTGACGTATCGTCACATGCTGCTTTCCGTTTGTTGCGAATTCTGGAATATGTTTTGCGACAGGATCATCAAGTTGGAAAAGGCCATCTTCATACAGTTTCATTGCTGCCGTTGTTGTGAAAATCTTGCTAATCGAAGCAAGGTCAAAAATCGTGTCTTTTCTCATTAGTATTGGATTGTCTGCCTCAGTAAATTGATCGTCTTCGTATAAATAAGCATGTCCATACGCTTCGTGCTGAACAATATGTCCACTTCGAGCGACAAAGGTAACAGCACCAGGGAATGCTCCATTATCAATCATCGATTCCATTATGGAATCAATATTCGATAACGGCGCTTCTATCATTCCAGCGCCTCTGATAGAGCCAGGATGTAGAACTGGCGAGGATGGGACAGGATTACCCCAAGAAAATTTCGGATGTGGCTTAAGCGATGCCTTCTTAGGATGTTGTTTTTCAATCGTCGGTCCATTAAAAAAGTCGTACCCGGCTTGGGTTGTAGCACCAGTACTGAACAACGTCATGGTGACTAAGGCAATCGATAACATCATATAGACTAGTTTACGTAGCATGATTCTCCTCCTTATCATTTTTTTATAGCAGCAAGATCAATGATATAATTTGATTATAAAAAAAGAATTAGAAGGGGTATATGCAACTTAGGAATCAAAATTGGATAGAATTATTAAAATATTACGACTTATGTAGTGGGTGATTGGAAAGGATTTTTACAATAAAGGTGCGGTTACAGTCATGAACTTTTTCGTACCGAATAAATGTTGTTATAACAAATAGTTAACAAGATTAGTGACGAGACGAGATAGATTGACGCTCATAGTAAGATTAATTGGCATTCTACCTTCCTTGAAACTGGGGATAGGTGAAGCTTTATCGTTATGTTGAGAATCTCATACTCGGCCTGGAATTAATCTATCAATAAATATTTAAAACTAGACACGTCTATTCTGGTCCTTCTCTTGAATGTGAAATTCCTCGTTCATGTAGCTACAATAAAATATATTCTCTATTTGGTTGTGGCCCCTATTTTGTAGTTCAGTTAGTAACCATTCCTTTGTTCTTTTAAGTATTTTTAGATTGTTCTCTTGAATGATGCCATCTAAGATTAATGGTAAGGTAAAATGGCTATTTCCTTTTTTGAAGATAGATAACTTTCCGGACCTTTCTAAGACAGCATATTCTACTTCACTTATATCAGCGATTTCTGCTTGCCTTAATTGAAATAGAATATCATCTAAAGTATATTTATGCTTTCTGAGATTCTCTTCTATTAATTTGCCATTATCAATTAACATAACTGGCGTACCTTCAACTACTTTACGAAATTGTTGACTTTTTATTCCAAAGGTTTCGAGTGTTACTTGTAAGAGGATAAGTAAAAAGATAGGCGATAATGCTCTAATCATCGAGATGTTAATGTCTTCAATGGATATGACTGCTAGTTCTGCAATCATGAGGGAGACAATAATGTCAAGTAAGCTTATTTCTCCTAATTCCTTTTTACCCATTAAACGAAATAATAGTAATAGTACAATAAAAACGATTAGTGTTCGTAGTAAAGTAATGACGATTTCACCCAAACCCCAAATTCCTCCTAGACCATTAAACGTATACAGTTGGTATTATTCCATGTATAAAGTAATCCATTCATAGAGAAAGATGATAAATGATACTTACATGATTACTTAAGAAAAATTCGCGGGGATTACGGTGATAAGCGAATACTGTTTAACAGTAAGTTGTTAGTACACGTAAAAAATCCCCATATAAAAAACAGACAAGTATTTATCCGCATTTTATAAGGGGAATTTTTTTGATATCTACATTAAGTGGCTTATAAAAATTGTCGCAATGCCAAAGTAAATCATTAATGACAAAATATCATTTAAGGTTGTAATTAGTGGCCCGGATGCTACAGCAGGATCAATTTTAAAATGATGGAGAATTAATGGAATGATAGTTCCTGCTAATGTTCCGATAATAAGAGTGACCACTAAAGTACTACCGACAACGAGTCCTAGTATCGGACTACCTTGCCAAATATACGCAATTACGGAAATCAGAATTCCGCAAGTTACGCCGATAATAATACCTACTAATAGCTCTCTACAAATAATCTTGGCTATCACGACTTTGTTAATATCTCGTGTAGTAAGCCCTCTAACAACTACAGCCAATGACTGTGTACCCGTATTTCCAGTCATTCCTGCGAACATAGGCATGAAGAATGCTAAAGCGACAACTTTTTCAAGTGTTTCTTCAAAAGTACTGACAATCGTTCCGGATATTAATCCAATAAACAATAGCAGAATTAGCCAAGGTAATCTCCGATAGGCTGCTACTGGTGCTTTCGTATCAAAGTCAATATCTTTACCTGAAGCTGACAATTTCTCTATGTCTTCTGTCGCTTCTTTCATTAGTACATCGATCATGTCATCAACTGTAAGAATCCCAACTAACACATGGTAGCAGATATACTTCAGGAGCTCGACAAAGAACAACAACAGAATCTCTTAAATAAATTGGACGCCAAAATTTTGGAGATGAACCTACCGGAGCATTGGACTCCAAAGCAACAGCAGAAATTATGTCCATCCTTACTGAAATTAATAAACAAGGAACAACGATTCTACTAGTTACCCACGATGCTAAAGTAGCAGCGAAAACGGATAGGGTGTTGTTAATGGCGGATGGAAAGCTCGTCGGAGAGAAGAAAATGAGTAAATATAATACCCAATTTGACGATAGCAAGAGAAGAGAAGAAAGCATTATGCGATGGTTAATGGAAAAGGGATTCTAAATTAATGATAAACATAGCGGGAAGGCGATTTTGACCATTTAGTTGTGGATATGTGTCCATTGTGGCAATTCGTATTTTTACTATGGGCTAGTAGTGAAGGCTAACATAAAGCTCGATTAGCATATACCTTGCTCCGGAAGTATACCTAACTTGATATGATGGAGGTTACCTCTTCATGAGGAGGACACTATTATCTTATGAAGTATAGGTATATTTCCAGGGCTAGTATGGATTCGTATTCATTTGTTTCGCTCTTACTTCTGTTATAAATCGATTCTATTTATTATTAGAGTAAACCATGCTTACGTTATGTTTAGGTAACGAAAGGGAAATTTAGTAAGCAAGGTGATATCTAGAAATCTATTAATAGCGAAATAGCATCGTAATAAACTCGTGGCCACCACCAATGGTCCAGAATAATGCTAAGTCACCACGCTTTATCCTACCAGTTTCAATCCCTTCATGGAGGGCAATAAATGGACTACTTGTCCCAGTATAGCCATACTCATCCCCTACATAAATGATTTTTTCCTGCGGTATATTAAAGCGCTCTTGTATTTTATCAATATTCACTTTAGCAAATTGAGATAAGCAGAAAACATCGACATCTTCAATAGTGAGCTGATTTCTCTCTAATATGGTTTCAAACATGTCATAAGTATAAGGTAGAGACATCGTTCCATCAAATGGAAGCCAGCGCATCGATTCTGCTCTTTCTCCAGCTTTAATGGTTTGGGCTAGTCCCTTCTCTGGAAATAAAATATTATTTCGATTACTAGAGTCTACTTCGAACATAGCATCTATAAAGCCTGTTTCTTCCTCGGTCTTTTCTAAGATAACTGCGCTAGCAGCATCTCCGAAGTTAGCATAAGTCATCGCATCATTTGGATCGGCCACTAAAGAAAGATAATCAGAGCCTACCACAAGGGCTGTATCAACATGAGGGTTAGACATCATGTATCGTGAAGCCTGTTCTACTGCAATTGTCATTCCAGCACAATTGGCATTCATATCGAAAATAACCGTACCTTTTTTTGCTTCAATGGCATGATGAAGGAACATAGCATTGGTAGGAACAGTGACTTCAGGTACTTGACTCGAAAAGACAATCATATCGATATCCTTTCCTTCTAGCTCAGCCTTTTTTAACACCCGATTGGCAGCCTCAATCGCCATTGTATTCGTATTTTCCTCTTGATTATCAATTACATAACGCTTGTTTCTACCCATTATATGCAAGAAATTTGTTATATCTTTTCCTTGTTTTTGAAAGTGTTCAACGTATACAGCATTGTCAACTTGTTTTTTTGCATGATAAACATCCACTGCTTTAATTCTGATATTAGTCATAATATACCTCTCGAATAATTTAGTAGATACAAAGAATGGTAAAAAAGGTAGGGAAACGTAATGGTTCCTTACCTTCATTAAACTAATATTTTTGAACGACCTCGAAATTGTCTAATCCAACTTTTTTTGCCAAGCGGTTTAATTGCATGGAAATGATAGCACTCTTGCTAATTCCTACTTCTACTTTTTTAAATCCAGATGATTTATACAGTTCTAAACAGCTCTCAAGAGTTGGTATCATCTGTTGGGTTACGACATCCAAATCTCTGCAATCAAATTCTAAAACAAATTCACTTGCATTAATGGATGATACCTTCTTTTGATAATCATCAATAAACTGTTGAGCTTTTTCAGGGGTAAAGGTACCACTTACGGTCATGTCAATCGTCTTCTTTGCTACATTAACCTTCATTGTATAAGTTCCATCAGCCATAGTGAAATTCAGCTCCTCTTTTGAAATATAGGAGTTACGTATCATTACGATGCTTTACTATGATTATTTTTCATTCAAAACTTAAATAATGAACAACTCCCACTATATTATCGACATTTAATAAAATCTTTTAAATATAAATTAATGGTTTTATCCAATTATGTGAATCATGTTAAAAGCCTGTAATACTAGTGTACTAGTTACTCTACATGTGAATAAGCATAGGATAATCACTAGATGAGGGTATAGAGGTAGGAGCGTTTTGTCTTTTGGGTAGGTTATTCCTAAGAAGGAAGCGACAACCATGTTTTTAGTTTCCTGAAACTTTTTACGCTATACAACCGTATTTATAGTACTATAGAAAGTAGGGGAGTGGTGAGCGGAAATGAGTACTTTCAAACGAATTCGAGCTATTTTAGCAAGCAATATAGAAGAGAAATTTAGAAAAGAAGAAGACCCGGAAGTAGAAGTAAACCGGTTTATTCGCGAAATAGAGCAGGACTTAAGAGATTTAAATGTGGAAAGTGATGCAGCAATAACAGCGATGAATCGTACACGTAGACAGCTTGAGGAATGCAAATCAGAAATGAAAAAGATGGAGCGTTATGCGATTAAATCCCTTGAAGTAGACGATGAGGATAAAGCACGGAGATTTTTAATGGAAAAGGCTAATCTGAAGGTGAAGCTACAGGATTTGGAAAAGCAATATGAGCTTGCCTCTCTGAAGGCTGAACAAATGAAGCTTGCCCAAGAGAAGTTAAAGTATGATGTAATGGAGCTCAAAAATAAACGGGATACTTTAGTAGGACGACTACAAGCTGCAGAAAGTAAGAAGAAAGCAATGGAGAATGGTCCGTCTCAATCAAACGTTCGTTTAACAAAGTTTGATCAGTTAGAGGAAAAAGCCAATCGGGCGTTGGCAGAGGCTGAAGCTCTGGAAGAATTACGGTATGGACTCGATTCTGACATAGAGGCCATTTCCTCACCATATGATGAAAGTATTGATATAGAGATGGCAGCATTAAAAGATAAACTAAAATAGCATATAAAATAAGGGGATATGAGGTGATCACATGATAATTCATTATAAATGTCCTAACTGTGGCGATGATATGGCATTTGATTCAGTATCTGGTAACCTATCATGCGCAAGCTGTGGGCGTAATGACTCGATTGAAGAATTCTCGGATGACTATATATTCAATACATTTTCAGAAGATGAAGCGAAGGAATACGAATGTAATAACTGTGGTGCGGCCGTAATCACAGATGCAGATACGTCAGCTACCTCTTGTAGTTTCTGTGGTGCAGGAGTCGTACTAGCTGACCGAGTATCTGGAAGCCTTGCTCCAGACATGGTTTTACCATTCCAGATTAGTAAGGAACAAGCAATGGAAGCCTTTAAGAAATGGTGTAAAAATGGTCGCCTTACTCCGGATGGTTTTATGACGGCTGACCGCATTAAGAACATAACTGGAATGTATGTGCCTTTTTGGCTTTATGATTTACATAGTGTTGCAGAAGTACGAGCAAAGGCTACGAAAGTAAGGAGTTATACGCGAGGAGACTATATTTATACAGAAACGAAGTATTATGATGTCGAGCGAAAGATTGATTTAACCTTTCAGAAGGTTCCTGTAGACGCATCAAAGAAGATGAACGATGAATTAATGGATAAACTAGAGCCGTATGATTTTGGGAAGTTAAAAGACTTTAAGACAGCTTATCTGGCAGGCTATCTAGCAGAAAAATATAATTATAACAATAAAGATCTACTGCCTAGGGTAAAGTCTAAGGTGAGCAGTTACATTAATAAATACGTAAGTTCGACGATTAATGGATACTCCTCCGTTAAATACGTAGATCAAAACATTAATACTAGAGAAAGAAAAGCCCATTATGTTTTACTACCGGTTTGGATGGTGTATTACGACTTTGATAAACAGGAGCATACATTTGCAATGAATGGTGTTACCGGAAAGGTAGTTGGAAAGCCACCCCTTAGCAAGAAGAAGATTGCTGCTTGGTGGGGGAGTATTGCTGCTATTTCATTTATTGGAATGAAAATCCTCTCCTTTGCAATTGGGGGTGAACTTTTATGAGGGATATAAAAAAGGTAATATTCGCTAGTATTCTATTTCTTCTCTTTATATGTAGTTCATCTTTCACAGTTTTCGCCGATGGTTCAACACAACGTATTTATGATTATGCTAACCTATTATCGGATGAAGAAGTTGAAGCCCTAGAACAGTTAGCTGATGAACATAGTGAAAAAAGGAAGACCGATTTTATTATCGTTATTACAGAAGATACCGATGGAAAAACAGTAGAGCAGTATATGGCAGACTTTTATGATGAAATGGCTTTTGGATATGATAAGCCCCATGGAAGTACAGTCATACTGGCAATAGATATAGATAATCGGGATTTCTATATCGCAAGCTTTGAAGGTGCACAAAAACATTTAGATAGTCAACGAGTAGATTTACTATTTAACGAACTTGTTCCTCCATTATCGGCTGATAAATATTTTGATGCATTTAAGACATTTGTGGAAACTGGGTCACGATACATGCGTTATATGCCAGGTGTTAATCCCGAAAGTATTATATTTGATACATGGTTTCACGTTATAATAGCGTTACTAATAGGTGGGATAATTGTTGGAACAATGGCATATAACTCTGGTGGAAAAGTAACAGTAAATGAACGAACTTATACCGGGGACTTTAAAGTTTTAAAACGTAAAGATATTTTCCTAACCAAGAATGTAACCAAACGTAAAAAACCTTCTAATAACAACCGCGGAGGAAGCGGAGGTGGCGGTGGGGTTACCCGGGGAGGGAGCTCATATACTGGTAAAGGTGGTAGCTTTTAATATTAATTAATGAATGAGAGGAAGTTTATAAATGGCTTTTTTTAGAAATCAATTTTCAGATGTAATCGAATGGGAAGAATTTCGCGATGATATGATATTTTGGAAATGGAATAATAAGGAGATAAAAAAGGGAAGTAGATTAATACTTCGTCCTGGTCAGGATGCTATCTTTCTATCAAATGGTAAAATAGAAGGAATCTTTAAGGAAGAGGGAGACTATAATATCGAATCAGAGATTATCCCCTTCCTATCAACTCTAAAAGGCTTCAAGTTCGGATTTAACAGTGGTCTCCGGGTCGAAGTAATTTTTGTTAATACGAAAATCTTCAATGTGAAATGGGGTACTAGAAGTGCAATTAATATTCCAGCACCCCAGTTGAACCTTCCAGGAGGTTTACCAATTAGAGCGAATGGAACTTTCGAATTTAAAGTAAATGATTATATTACGTTAATCGATAATATAGCTGGTGTAAAAAGTCGCTATCTAGTCGATGATGTGAAAATCCGTATCACTTCTATTTTAGATCAATTGCTAATGAAGTGGATTACTCGAGAGGGTAAGGACTTATTTAATTTACAAGCTAATGGATTAGAAATATCAAGAGGTATTCGTGAAGATTTAGATATGGAAATCCATGATATGGGGATGACACTAACTGGCTTTAGCGTGAGTAGCTTTAACTATCCAAAAGAAGTGCAGGAAATGGTGAATAAGAGTGCGAAACATAGTATGGTCGGTGATGTATCAAAATACCAGCAAATCGAAGTAACGGATGCAATGTCTTCCGGGAAAATGCAAGGTTCAGGAACTGCTGGTGATATGGCTGGTATGATGATGGGTATGACAATGGCAAATGAAATGATGAAAAATATAAACCCATCCACTAATCAGGAACAGCAACAAAACCAACAGCAAGGACAGCCTGCTCAGCAATCTACTAATCAATCCTCCGGAACAGGGCCTAATTTCTGTCCTAACTGTGGGAATAAAGCAAGTGGAGCAAATTTCTGCTCGAATTGTGGGTATAAACTAGTCTAATTAGTAAGTAAAATAAATCCCCGAAGGTCGGTTAAGATGTCTTTGGGGATTTATTATTTATTACTGTTTTTTTCTTTCCACAGCCACAACCACCAGCAACTCGTTTTGCAACTAGTTTTTTTCGATCCGTATTTACTTTAACTAATGGTTTTGCTTTCAAGATGAACAGCTCCTTTTGGTAGGAATTTTACAATCTACAGACTAATAATCTCAATGCTTTCTCCAAACACCCTATTGGTACATAATCCCTTCACATCAACAATCAATCCCGTATTATCTTTAAATAAATTATAAAAATCATCGTCATGCATCTCGCGAAATTGTTTGTGAGAAACTGCTAGAATTATAATATCAAAGTTAATCAGATCTTCCTTTTCTACTATTGGCAAATTGAAATCCTCTGGCAGATCCTGTTGATTAATAATAGGATCATAGGCTACAACATGTAACCCATCGTTCTGTAATTTATGACCTATTTCGATAGATTTCGAGTTCCGTAAATCTGGAACATCCTCTTTAAAGGTAAGCCCTAATAATCCCACCTTCAGCCCGTTGTGATTATACCCCTTCTCCTCAATATATCGATTAACAATGGAGACTACTTCAGTAGACATTCGATCATTTACTGACCTTGCTATTGTCATTAGCTCCGGTGTGTACCCTTCTTGCTTTGCTTTATAGATGAAATAATATGGGTCCACTCCGATACAATGCCCCCCAACTAAACCGGGATTAAAAGGAATGAAGTTCCATTTAGTCCTTGCTGCTTCTAGCACTTCATGTGTTTGTAAACCTAGGTGCCTAAAAATAATAGATAGTTCATTCATAAAAGCAATGTTAATATCCCGTTGGGTGTTTTCAACTAGTTTAGCTGCCTCTGCTACTGGTATAGAGCTAGCTTTAAATACCTTAGCATCTATGACACTTTGGTAAAGAGCATATATTTTATCTAGTGTTTGTTTGTCCTGTGCAGCAACAATTTTTTCTGTGGTTGAAAAGGTATGAGATGTATCACCAGGGTTTATCCGTTCTGGCGAATAGCCAACAAAGAAATCTTGACCACAGTGAAGAGTTGAGCATTTCTCTAGTAATGGAATACAAACTTCTTCTGTTGCACCAGGGAAAACGGTTGATTCATAAATAATGACAGTATTCCTTCGCATATTTTCCCCTACTGTTTTCGAGGCATTAATAAGATGTGATAAGTCAGGTTCTTGCTTTTCATTTAGAGGCGTAGGAACACAGATAATGATGACATCACATACATGTAGACGGGTAGCATCTAGTGTGAACTCTATAGAAGCGTCTTTTAAGGATTGGCTTGTCACTTGATTAGTAGTGTCCACATGCTGTTTCAAGGAATGTATCCTTTCCGGTTTTACATCGTATCCAATTACCTGGTATTTCTTTGAAAATCCAAGTGTAACAGGAAGCCCAACATACCCTAAACCTACAACGGCTATGGTTGGATTATAATTATAAGTTGCCCTTATATCTCTAGTCTTTGATACTAAATTTTTTGGTTTCATAGTGTAACGATCCTCTCTAATATAGAGCTAATACTTTATATGAAATCATTTCAGAGACTGTTCCAAGATATAAGATAAAAAGGCTTAAATACTAGGGCACTAGTTGAATTGTTATATTCCCTCTAATACGCCGTTCCCCAAAACCCTTCGCTTCAATACAAATATAAACATATAAATCTAGTAATAAGGAGTGAAGAGATGATCCCACTAATTGATTTAAAAAAACAATTCGCCTCGATTCATCAGGAAATGAAGGATGCGATTATTCAAGTTTTGGAAAGTGGCAATTATATATTAGGACCAAAGGTTAGTGAATTGGAAAAAGAAATTGCCAAACGATTAGGGGTAAAGCATGCTATAGCAGTAGGAAATGGTACTGATGCATTAGTTCTAACTTTAGAGGCTTTTGGTATCGGGCAAGGTGATGAGGTAATTACAACCCCGTTTACTTTTTTTGCAACATCTGAGGCAATTACTCGAGTTGGCGCAACTCCGGTATTTGTTGATATAGATCCAAAAACTTTTCTTTTAGATGCTAATAAACTACAAGAGAAAATAACTTCCAAAACAAAGGCCATCATCCCGGTCCATTTATTTGGGTTACCAGCTGATATGGATGAGATACAGTCTATCGCAAATAAACACAATTTAGTAGTGATTGAAGATGCAGCACAAGCCTTTGGAGCAGTATATAAGGAGAAAGCTGTCGGGAGTATTGGAGATGCTGGGTGTTTTTCATTCTTTCCTACAAAGAATTTAGGAACAGTAGGGGATGGTGGCATGATTACGACATCTAATGATACTGTGGCGCAAACGATTAGGAGATTACGAGTCCATGGCAGTAAAAAAAAGTACTATCATACAGAACCAGGTTATAATAGTAGGCTTGATGAAATACATGCTGCTATATTATTAGTTTGCTTAAGGGAGATTGATCACTGGAACGAGCGGCGAAATGCAATTGCTGATTACTACTCCTTAAGGTTGAAAGAAACAAATGGAATAGAATTACCAATGCGCATGTCGGACCGATCCCATGTCTATCACTTGTATTGTATAAAATCATCCAATAGAGAGGAATTCATTACATTGCTCAAGAATGCCTCAATCCAGACAGGAATATATTATCCTTTATGTTTACACCTACAAGATGCAAATAAAACCTTAGGTTACAGACATGGGGATTTCCCAATAGCAGAGAGTGTGTCGAAGGAAGTATTTGCTATTCCAATGCATCCATTTCTTTCAAAGGAAGATCAAAATAAAATAATTAAAATAATTAAACGAGCAAGTGATCCAACTATGAAATATACTGTGGGACTTATAGGCTGTGGGTATATTGCTAATCGGCATATTGATACTATTAGCAAGATAAAAGCGCTGGATTTAGTGGCAGTCAGTGATATTGATGAAAGTAAAATGGATAGCATAATGCAAGAATACAGACAGTTAACAGAGCAAAGGAAAGAGATTTTAGCATATAAGAAATATGAAGATTTACTAGAAGATGAGCGGATTGACATAGTAATTATTGCGACAGTATCTAGTTTGCATGCAGATATGGCGATTCAGGCACTGTTGCATCATAAGCATGTGGTCTTAGAGAAACCATTAGCGCTTTCCATTGACGATGCAAATACTATAGCAGAAGTATCGTCGATAGTAGGTAAGCGTGTCTTAGTTTGTCATCAATTACGCTATCGCCCAGTAATGAGTAGGATAAAGGAATTAATTGAGCAAGGTGCGTTAGGCGAACTGTACTTTGGCGTTGCATCCATGCGTATTAATCGTTCTAGCCAGTATTATAATTCTGCCTGGAAAGGTACTTGGGAAAAAGATGGTGGAATGTTATTAAATCAAGGAGTTCACTTAATTGATTTATTGATTTGGTTCATGGGAGATGTACAAATGGTTACAGGGGAAATTGACCGTAAACTCGATGTGAAAAGCACAGAAGATATTGCACTAGGTATTCTTACGTTTGAAAATGGGGCTAAGGGTATAATAGAGGCTAATACCATCACGCTACCCAACAATCTTGGTTACTACTTAACCGTATTTGGAGAAAAAGGAACCATTTCAATTGGTGGTCCTTCTTTTAATATATTGGAGCGATGTTATCTCCCCAACCCATTTGATACGGAAGAACTCAAAACGTTATTAAAGGATAATAATGAACATGTGTATATGTATCAACATTTTATTGACGCATTAGAGAAGGAAGACGAGGTTTTACTAGGAAACGAAAAAGAAGCTATGCGTTCACTTATGACGATATTTGCGTTATATGAATCTGCAAGAGAAGATAAAAAAGTATCCCTTCCTATTAGATCTTTTGCTACGAAAGAAATGAATGTAAGGAGAGAGGTAAATGATCCATAATAAGGCCGTTATAGGAGGAAATGTTAAGCTGGGGGAACATGTCATAATCGAGGAAAATGTAAGAATTGGAGATAATGTGGTTATTGGGAATCATGTTGTTATTAAAAGTGGAACTAGAATTGGAGATAACGTTACTGTAGAGGATCTATCTGTTCTAGGAAAATTACCTGCCTCGAATAACAAAATGGCGAGGAAACCGAACCTATCAGCTCCTTTATTGGAAATACATGACCAAGTTACAATTGGTTGTAATACAGTCCTATATAGTGGATCAGTAATCTGCCAAGGTGTATTTATTGGTGATTTAGCAAGTATACGAGAAAACGTTAAAATAGGAGAAGAAAGTATTGTTGGTAGAAATGTTATGGTGGAGACGAATACGGAGATTGGTAAACGAGTTACGGTACAAACTGGGACATATATTACTGCAGATATGGTAATTGAAGATGAAGTATTTATTGGCCCGTGTTGTAGCACGTCAAATGATAAATATATGGGTAGACGAAATTATCCACATAAAGGACCAATTATAAAAAAGGGAGCTAGAATTGGTAATAATGCTACACTTCTCCCTGGAATAGTAATTGGCATAGGGGGAGTTGTTGGAGCGGGAGCTGTAGTAACTAAAGATGTATTGGACTATAAAGTGGTTGTGGGTAATCCGGCCAGAGCATTAGATGAGTAAAACAATAATAGAAAAGAACCTCCATTCTATGGGAATTAGAATAGAGGTTCTCTTTTAATACTAAAAATTAGCTATTGATCAACCCTATATAGCTAATTTTTTTAATTTAAATCCTCTCTATCCAATATTAGAGAATCCCTTACTTATTATTTTCCATAAATTATAGAGTTTAATATAGCAATGTAGAATTCCATATCCTTTCAATTTACTAGATTATGGAAATTATGATATGTATTGTCCATTTAGTAGATAGAGCGAAATAAGGTTAATTGTTGCAGACTAATTGTTCTGCCCCTGTAAGAAAGCACATTTCATATTGGAATAGGTTAACCGCCTGAACAAGCATATCGATATTACATACTATAATTTTGAAGTTTCAATACTATAAAAATTAGTAATGGAACTTAAATTAAATAGTAAAGGAGGAAGTTAGGTTGGCAATAAATAACTTAATAGTCAATGGCAGCTTTGAAACTGGTGATCTTTCCAGTTGGGAGTCACTAAATGTTAATGTTACAAATGAACATGCTCACGTAGGAGTATATTCTGCTAGATTCGCTGGTGGTTCTGCAAATGCTTTCTTATCACAAGTAGTACCGGCTGAAGCTGGTGGAAGTTATGAACTTCTAGTTTCATTAGCTAAAGACAATGAACAACCAAGTCCTATTATCAACTTAGAGGTTGCATTTTTGGATAGCTCTAATAATGTTCTCGGCATTGGATTAGAAACTATTATTGGATATGATAATATTCCACTTGTTATAAATAATACTTGGTTAGGAGCATACCAGACGACAAGTGTTGCACCAGCTGGTACTACTCAAGCCAGGGTAACTATTTCAAAGCCTATTAGTGCACTACGAGCCCCTGCTATCTATGTTGATGATGTTGCACTCTTAGAGGCTGATGGTTCAAACGGATTACCAGGTCCAACAGGCCCAACCGGCCCAACGGGAGCAACCGGGGCAACGGGAGCAACCGGCCCAGCCGGAGCCACGGGAGCAACCGGGGCAACGGGAGCAACAGGAGCAACCGGGGCAACGGGAGCAACAGGAGCAACCGGGGCAACGGGAGCAACAGGTCCAGCCGGAGCAACAGGAGCAACCGGGGCAACGGGAGCAACCGGGGCAACGGGAGCAACAGGTCCAGCCGGAGCAACAGGAGCAACGGGAGCAACAGGTCCAGCCGGAGCAACAGGAGCAACCGGGGCAACGGGAGCAACCGGGGCAACGGGAGCAACAGGTCCAGCCGGAGCAACGGGAGCAACAGGTCCAGCCGGAGCAACCGGGGCAACAGGTCCAGCCGGAGCAACCGGGGCAACAGGTCCAGCCGGAGCAACCGGGGCAACAGGTCCAGCCGGAGCAACAGGAGCAACAGGAGCAACGGGAGCAACCGGCCCAACCGGCCCAACAGGTCCAACGGGTCCAACCGGAGCAACAGGTCCGGCAGGAGCTTAAATATCTAAAATAATATAAAAACTTACCAACCAAGACATTTTAAGAAATAGTTAAAGGGGCTGGGACATAACTAGCCAAGAATAATAAAAAAATGGTTCCGATCATCGTTTTTGGATGATTGGAACCATTTTCATTAGGCTATTGTCATTTTTTTAAGTTAACTCGCTTTAGAGGCGGTGTACTTCCTTAGATTCACCGCCATTAACGCAAATCCTAATTCATTTTCTACTTTGGATTTGCCCCTCACTGACATTCGAGTGAAGCGCAAATTAGCCTTCAAAAAT